>JALSSX010000058.1 GCA_026984055.1 Sedimenticola sp.
AACAGGAAAGAAAACCATCCGGTATCCACACGGCTGGGAGAAATATCCGGACTCGTTCGAATATCCCACCCAACCAACGCACCACATCAGAAGGGCGCAGTGACGGACCAGCGAGAGATATCCCGGCTACTGGATCCCCAGCGCATCACGCAGCCTCCGTAAATGACTCATACACATGGACCAGCTGCCCAACGGAGATATCCAAACTGAAATCGTGCATCAGCCGCTCATGGCCAGCATGCCCCATGAGCTTGGCTCGCTCGGGATGCTCAAGCAAACCGGACAAGTACGAAGTCAACGCACCAACGTCGCCCGCCTCGAACAGGCAACCTTCATTACCTTCCTCCACCACTTCCGGTATGGCGCCAACCCGCGTCGCGACCACCGGGATACCTTCGGCCATGGCCTCCAGCATCGCCATTGGCAGGCCTTCTTTATAGGAAGGGAGGCAAAAGATATCCGTACGGTCCAAATACATCTGCTTGTCCCTACCCGTTTTAGAGCCAGGAATCTCGACCAATCCGGCCAGCCCAAGCGACGCCGCGAGATCCTCCAACGCCTGCTTTTCACCAAGCTCTCCCTCGTCGCCAAGCAGCGCCACGCGAACCCGCCGCTCGGGACTCAAGCGTGCCACGGCCTTGAGCAAATCCCGCTGCCCCTTGCCCTTATCGTAACTTGCCAGACAAGTGATCAATGGCGGGTTGTGCCAGGAGCGCTCGTAATCGGGCGGAACAGGAACACCGTTCGGCACCACCTTGATACGCTCCTCGGGAACCCACCCGGAGAGTACTTTTTTCCATTCTTCGCCGAGTACGATGACTTGGTTACTCAAGCGAAAGATCCATCTCGCCATCATCGCCTTGGCACCGCTCAGAGAACTCAGAAACTGGTCGAAACGCCCGCCATGAATATGTAGAACCACCTTTCGTCCAAGCAGGCGCACAAGCAATACGTCGAGCGAATTACGCCAGAAGGTAAACCAACTGCACGTATGAATATGAACCACATCCGGACGCCATGAAACAGATAACCAAACCAACCGCGTCAAGAGCTTGACTTGGGCCACGACTCCTTGCCATAAAGGCCGATCCTCGGCAGTGGTCTTGGCATTATTCAAATGCTTGAGTTGACACTGCCCCCGCAGCGATTCGAGAAGATTCTTCACCACTGTGGCCATTCCTCCGATAGGTGGAGGTAGCGGGCCGACCTGAAGCACTTTCAGTTGACTTGACTTTTTTTCCGCTCTCATATCACTACAACTCCTTTTTTAGCTGCTTTGGTTAGCACTCGCCGGCCTATACGACACGCCACGTCACGCCGTGATGCCAATGCACAACATCGTGAAAGACCAAGGCGGTGCATGTCTTTACCCTAATAAAAAGGCTAGACGGCGGTAGATAGCGCGTCAAGCAAAAGTCTTGCTCTAGATCAACATATAGTGATTCTCTGTTAACAGGCCGTTGAAAAATGGCATTTTTCAACGGCCTGTGTGCGGTACCAAGGATGTACCGCCATTTTCGATGACTGCAAGTCATCGAAAATGAAGGAACCGGGAAATCGCATTTTCCGGTTCCTTCGTTGAAACACTCCATGGAAGGACTTTTTCAACATCCTGTTAAGTGGACCCAAGATTCCGGACAGCTTAAACCACTATCCGGAATCTTGGGTCCACTTAAACCTTGTTCTGCTCCACATAGTGGGACTGGAAAAGACTCATATCGGATCTATTCATACTCTATGCAGACGAAGCGATTGAGTCCAGATCATTGGAAAGGCGGCTTCCGGAATTACTCATCCATGGCATGGCCCGTAAAAATCCAACAGATATCATACCGTTATGATAGCGGATTGAGTGTCATTTGATCGTCACAACTCCGTCATTCTAGCGTCACAATCTCGTCTCATTATAGATTAAAAATTCATTAGTTGATTATTCTGAATTTTAAGAATATCAGACATTTTGATTCATATTAAATAAGGCCAACCTAATGAAAAAAACCTTACCTGGACTTCTACTCACAGCCGCGTTTACAGCACCGACATTTGCTACCAGTGACTTTGGTATCAAAGTCGAGCATCTACTGAAAGCTCAGGCATTCAAATATTTTGGTATTATCAAACCACTTGCTGAATCGGTGTCCGACCATACAACTAGGCAAACGGAACAATCTGCCAGCGATGTAGTGAACGTAGCAACTGGTTTGCATGCGCAATTCTTCACACGTGAATCCAGTGCATGGGCCGATCAGATCGCTTTCTGGCCTAACAGAGAAAATGCGACGCACTTATTCACTGGGGTTGAAAATTTTAACCCATTGACTGGAAGTCATGGCGAGTCGCAGGCTTGTGTACAGCGTATCGATATAACTACCGGAAAAAGTGAAATCGTACTCAGAGGGCCGCTGGGCTGTGATGGCATCCGAGTCACTCCGTGGGGAACTATTATCGTCGCTGAAGAGAAATCCGATGGCGCTTTGTACGAGATTCTCGATCCTCTGAATGTTACCGAAGTGGTGGTCAGCGATCGTAACACTGGCGCCAATAGCAACCCGACCCATATAGCGAAGCGTCAGGTGCAAGGACTAAAGTCGTGGGAAGGTATCGTAGTCCTGCCAAACGGGGTCTTGTACTCAGGCGATGAACTACGCCCTGGTGACCAGCGGGACGCAACGGGCACCCGGGTTTCCGATTCCGATGGAGGGACGCTCTACAAATTTGTCCCTGACATTATGCACATTGACGGCACGATTGATTCCCTGGCTGATTCACCTTTGGCCCATGGATCACTATATGCCATGCAGGTTTCCTGTCAAGAAGTCAGTTCTAGCAGATTCCCCCAGTTTGGACAGGGCTGTGAAATTGGTGACGCAACATGGATTCGAATCGATAGTCCTGAAAATGCCCGTGCGGAAGCAGATGCAAAAGGCGCTACCGGCTATTACCGTCCAGAAGATTTTGACATCGATCCTCTATTCGATAACTCCGAGGGAGTTCGCTTTTGCGTCGCCAACACACAACGTGAAAAAGCTCATGGTTACGGCGAAGTTATCTGTGTGGTCGATGAATACGTTAATGCGCATGACGAACTGATCGATGAGCGTACTGGCTACTCTTACTTGGCCGTTGGTTCTAATTTTGCTACCACCACGGTAACACGTTTCATCGAAGGAGGCACCAAGTTTAACTCACTGGATAACTTAGCATTCCAGCCCCACACCGGGATCCTATATGTGGTTGAGGATCATAAAAACGGCGATGTCTGGGCCTGTCTGCCAGATGGAAACGATGACAACGTCCAATCCGATGGCTGTATTCGAGTACTCTCCATTAAAGATCAAAGCGCTGAACCTACCGGTTTTATCTTTGACGAAACCGGCACGAAGGCCTTTGTCAACATCCAGCATTCAGATGACACTAGCATGCCGCAGGAAGTCAATGGATTTACTACTGACGACATGATTGAAATAACCGGATTCAAGGTTCATCCAGGCATGCTTCCGGCACCGACAGCAGGCATCACCCCTTAACAGACCGTTGAAAAATGCCATTTTTCAACGGTCTGTGTGCGGCACAAAGCCCATGGAAGGACTTTTTTAATATCCTGTTAAACAGATCGACGGAAACTCCGATTTTTCGTAGGGCGGAGAGCATTTATTCAGAATCAACCAGCATAAAGAGCATTCCATGATGAAAAGAATACAACCCGTTACATACCTGAATCTATTGATAATTTCTTTAGTCATCAGCAACGATTGCTGGGCAATCACAGTAAGCAGCTCCTCCTTCCTCGACTTGACATCACTCACTGCAACACAAATAAGTGGTAACGCATCATTGAGCTTCAACCCAGATTATAGCTCCGTGGAAACCGACATTAACGGTAGCGATAATTTTATGGATGGAAACAATCCAGTCTCACTATTTTCAGATAATGATGTGTTCACTGAGTCATCGGCATTTGTCGATCAGGATACGGTCTTGAGCCAAACCAGTGTTGGAGAACCAAATGGGCTGGCGATCAGCACCTCGACACATGAACTTAAATACACGGTCATCGGCAGAGGGCAGGTCGAATTACAAATTCGTTATACCCTTGACCTGTTTGTGGATAAATCAAATAACGGCCTTATGTCGTCTTTTTCCCTGGCGGAATTACTTGATGAATCATCTGGCAACAGTAATTCAGCCACTCTGTTTAGTGAAGGGCTGCCAGGCGATTCCAGCAGCATAAACGGAACCCTGAGTATCATACTGGACCTAGAGGACGGCCAAGTCGGTTTTCTACAATTTACAAGTGTTTCGAATAGCCATGCCCAGACAGCATTGGTGCCTGTGCCGAATAGCCTTTGGATTTTAACGTCCGCGCTGGGCATATTGCTACGCTTTGCAAAACATGTTAGCTGATCGCTCACATTTACGCACCTGGCATTTCAAACATGCAGTGAACTTGCCATCAACCTCCCATTAGCATCATTACAATACAGAGGAAAAGTTGTGAAAAAAAACATCGTTATTTTGACTAACGGACTTTCTGGCAGTTCCGTCACGACTGGATTGTTATCCCGTGCTGGCTACTGGACAGGCGACCGTACGTTCGCAAAAAAAGATTACAACACCAATGAAAATTCCGAACTGATCAAGCTGAATAACACGATTATGCGAGAGCTCGGTTATACAGACGACTATACGCAGCGATTTTCCCGCGAAGCAATCGCCATGATCGCAAACCGATCCGGAGAATTGGATCCGACCCCGTATCGGGAATTCCTGGAACGTTGCAATGCAAATCAACCCTGGGTGTGGAAGGATCCACGTCTATGGCTGACGATCCGTTTCTGGAAACATATTCTGGATATAGAGAATACCCAGTTCATTCTCGTCAGTCGCGACTACCAGCAGATCTGGATCTCGGAACTGCATCGACGTGACATCATCTCTCCCGCGTACAGCCGAGCGTACAATGAAGGTATCCGCCGCGCATTGCTCAATTTTTTCGAGGATAACAAGCTTGAATACTTCGATCTGTGGTACGAGGATCTGATCGTCAAGCCCGAACGGACGATAGCCCGCCTGAATGCGTACCTAGATACGCAACTAAGCGTCGACGACTTACGCAAGGATTTCCGAGGTGAACTATACAAAAAGCCGCGTGGATTCAAAGATTGGCTTACCGCTTGGGCGATCTACTTGAAAAACTATCACTTACGCAATCATTGCCAAACTTAACGTGATAGAGACTTCCCTGTGGGTTATACCGAGGTCAAGCCCCACAAAGACATATCCACGGCGATTCCGCGGACGAATCACAGGCAATCCGAAGACGGCCTTCACACCATAACATCGCCATCTTGTCTGGACGAACCGGAATCACCCGGAAATTCTCGCGAGAACGCGATCGGTGATCTGCTATGATCTAGCGTCGAACACGCTGCTTCCGGAGAATCCCCGATGATCGACGCTTCGATGGTCGAACTGTCACGTTTTCAGTTCGCGATGACGGCGCTTTACCACTTTCTGTTCGTACCCCTGACACTTGGCCTGACCTGGATTCTATTCATCATGGAATCCGTCTATGTGATGACCGGCAAGGAGGTCTATCGCGACATGGTAAGGTTTTGGGGCAAGCTATTCGGCATCAATTTTGCCCTCGGCGTTACCACCGGCCTGACGATGGAATTCGAGTTCGGCACCAACTGGGCCTACTATTCACACTACGTCGGCGATGTCTTCGGCGCGCCGCTGGCCATCGAGGGGTTGATGGCCTTCTTTCTGGAATCGACTTTCGTCGGCATGTTTTTTCTGAGTTGGGAGCGGATCAGCCGGGTACAGCACCTGATGGTCACAGGCCTGATGGCGGTCGGCACGAATCTGTCTGCGCTGTGGATCCTGATCGCCAACGGCTGGATGCAGAACCCGGTTGGCGCGGAGTTCAACCCGGTGACAATGCGCATGGAGATGACCGATTTCGCCGCTATCCTGCTGAACCCGGTTGCGCAGGTGAAGTTCATCCATACCGTCGCCGGCGGCTATGTCGCGGCATCGATGTTCGTGCTCGGCATCAGCGCATGGTATCTGTTGAAGGGCCGCGACCTGGGTTTCGCGCGACGCTCGTTCGCGGTCGCCGCCGGGTTTGGCTTCGCCTCGATTCTGTCAGTGATCCTGCTTGGCGACGAATCCGGCTACGAGGTCGGTGATGTACAGAAATCCAAGCTCGCTGCGATCGAGGCGGAATGGGAAACAGAGGCGCCGCCGGCCGCCTTCACGCTGTTCGGCCTGCCCGATGACAAGGCGATGGAAACCCACAACGCGATCAAGATTCCCTATGCGCTCGGCATCATCGCAACGCGCTCGATCTCGGAACCAGTCGAGGGTATAAAGGATTTGGTCGCGCGTTACGAAGACCGCATCCGTTCCGGCATGGTTGCCTACCGCGAGCTGGAGAAGATCCGCCAGGGCACGGTCGATGCCGAGGGAGAGGCGTTGTTCGAGATGTACAAGAAGGATCTCGGCTATGCATTGCTGCTGAAGCCCTACACGCCAAACGTCCTCGATGCCAGCGGCGCACAGATCCAACTGGCCGCGCGTAACGCGATACCGCCGGTGGCGCCGTTGTTTTTCACCTTCCGCGTAATGGTGGCCTCCGGCATCTGGCTACTGTTCATCTTCGGCGCGGCATTTCTGTTGAACGCGCGGCGCACGCTATACAGGAACCGCTGGCTGCTGTATCTGGCGGTGATCTCGATCCCTGTGCCATGGATCGCGATAGAGACAGGCTGGTTCGTCGCCGAGTTCGGTCGCCAGCCATGGGCGATCGGCGAAGTGCTGCCAACCTTCATGGCCACCTCTTCGCTGACCGCGAACGACCTGTTGATCAGTATCACCGGCTTTGCGCTCTTCTATACCGCGCTGGCGATCATCGAGTTCTTCTTGATGTTCAAGTTCGCCCGGCTCGGCCCCAGCTCGCTGCATACCGGGCGCTACCATTTCGAGAAGAATACGCCCAACGGCCCGCTGGCAACCCCAAGCGAACCACCATCTGCGGACTGAGGAGGACGAAAGATGTTTGATTATGAAACCTTGAAACTCATTTGGTGGGCGCTGGTCGGCGTATTACTGATCGGCTTTGTCATCATGGACGGCATGGACCTGGGCGTCGGCACACTGCTGCCATTCATGAGCAAGGACGACGAGGAACGCCGCGTCGTCATCAACACCGTCGGGCCGCACTGGGACGGAAATCAGGTCTGGTTCATCACTGCCGCCGGCGCATTGTTCGCCGCCTGGCCGGCTGTCTATGCGGCGGCCTTCTCCGGTTTCTACTTCGCAATGATGCTGGTGTTGTTCGCGCTGTTCTTCCGCCCGGTCGGCTTCGACTACCGCAGTAAACTGGAGAATCCGAAATGGCGCAACTTCTGGGACTGGGGGCTATTCATCGGCAGCATGGTCCCGGCACTGGTATTCGGCATCGCCTTTGGCAACCTGTTGCAGGGCGTGCCATTCCACTACGACGACTTCCTGCGCCCCTACTACACCGGTTCTTTCCTCGGTCTGCTCAACCCCTTCTCACTGCTCGCCGGGGTGGTCAGCCTGGGCATGCTGACCCTGCACGGCGCCATCTACCTTCAGTTGCGCACCGCCGACGCATTGAACGCACGCGCGCGACGCTTCGTGCGCCTCGCGGCGCTGACCACGCTGGCAAGCTTCGCCCTGGCTGGCCTGTGGGTAGCATTCGGCATGGATGGCTATCGTATCGTCACTCAACCAGAACCCGGCGCCTTGCCGAATCCGCTGGCGAAGACAGTCGAAATCGCCAGCGGCGCCTGGATGCAAAACTACCGTAGCCAGCCGCTGACGATGATCGCGCCAGTCGCCGGCTTCGTCGGACCCCTGCTGACTTGGCTGTTCTCGCGCCTCGGCCATCCCGGCCTGGGGTTCATCAGCAGCGCGATCGGCATGGCCGGCATCATCACTACCGCCGCCGTGTCGATGTTTCCGTTCGTGATGCCATCCAGCAGCAACCCTAATGCCAGCCTGACCCTGTGGGACGCGGCATCCAGTCACATGACGCTAAGCATCATGTTCGTCGCGGCCGCGATCTTCGTGCCGCTGATCATCCTGTACACCAGTTGGTGCTTCTACAAGATGCGCGGCAAGGTGACAGTGGAAGCGATCCGCAAAAACAGCCATTCGGCTTACTGAGGAAAAGACTATGTGGTATTTCGCCTGGATGCTCGGTGTCGGCCTGGCGCTGGCTTTCGGCATCATCAATGTGCTCTGGCTGGAACATGAGGACTGTCTGGACGAGGAGGAGTGCGGGCACTGACCCGCCGAGCCTGGCCTGGGTTTCATTTTGACGACGCCATGCCCCGGAACCGGCGATCGCGCCGAGATTGGGCTGAAACCCGGTCCCTGTCATGAGCACCGCTTCCTCCCCCGCCCACTGGCTGAAATCGCTCGGCGGGCCATTTCGCAAACGCCTGTTGCTCGCCAGCTCGCTGTCCGGCGGCGCGAGTGTGCTGATGATCGCGCAGGCTTGGCTGGCGGCCAGCGTGATCGCCACCGTGGTGGTGGATAGCGCTGGACTGGTGGAAGTCCGTTCCTTGCTGCTGCTGCTCGCCATCGTCGTGCCACTTCGCCAATGGCTGAGCCTGCTGGCCGCACGGATCAACCATGATCTGGCCTCGCGGGTACTGCGCCGCGCGCGCCACGAGTTGGTCGAGCGCATCCACCACGCCGGCCCGATCTCCATCCAGCGGCACGCCGCCGGCGAGACGGCCGCGACGGTGGTCGAGGGCATCGAGGCGCTGCGTGGTTATTTCGCCAACTATCTGCCTGTGGCGCACCAAGCCGTGATCGTACCGGTCGCGGTGCTGATCGTGCTGTTTCCATCGGACTGGATCTCGGCGACCGTATTACTGGTCGCGCTGCCGCTGGCGCCTGCCTTCATGTATCTGGTAGGTAAGGGCGCCGAGGTACTGAACCGTCGCCAGTGGCGGAAACTGACCCGCCTCAGTGGGCATTTTCTCGACATTCTGCGTGGCCTGACGACGCTGAAGGCGTTCAACGTCAGTCGCGCCGAGGCGGCGATCATCGAGCGCCTGTCCGACGACTACCGACACAGCACGATGGCGGTGTTACGCGTTGCCTTTCTCTCTTCCGCAGTGCTCGAATTCTTTGCCACGGTGGCGATCGCGATGGTCGCCATCCTGGTCGGCTTCCGTCTGCTGGCAACGCATATCGACCTGCAAACCGGGCTGTTCGCGCTGTTATTGGCACCGGAATTCTTCCTGCCGTTGCGCCGCATGGGCGTGTATTACCACGACCGGCTACAAGCCATCGCCTCGGCGGAGAAGATACTCGCGCTGATGATGCTGGAACCGCCAACCAACGCTCGCGCCGATGACGGCAAGACCTTGCGGGCAGAGCACATCGGCCTGTCGCTGGAAGACGTCGGCTTCCATTGGCCCGGTCGCGACAGCGGCGTGGACGACATCGATATCGATATCCCGGCCGGCCGGCATGTCGCCATCGTCGGTCCCAGCGGCGCGGGGAAGTCTACCCTGGTCAGCCTGCTACTGGGTTTCGTCCGGCCGGATCGCGGCAGCATCCGCGTCAACGGCGAACCCCTGGCGAACTGGACGCTAGAAAGCTGGCGAGCACATATCGCCTGGCTACCACAACAACCCGCGCTGCTACACGGCAGCATCCGCGACAACCTGTTGATCGGCCGTCCCGACGCCGACGACGACGCGCTGCGCGCCGCCATTGGACAAGCCGGACTCACCGATTTCATCAGCGACTTGCCACTGGGACTCGACAGCCCAGTCGGCGATCTCACCGGACAAGTATCAGGCGGCGAGGCGCAACGCATCGCCCTGGCGCGCGCCTTTCTGCGCGACGCGCCACTGCTGATCCTGGACGAACCCACGGCGGCGCTGGATCCCGAAACCGAACGCGCAATCCAGCGAGGCATCGACCTGTTGACCAGAAAACGCACCGTCATCAGCATCGCGCATCGCCTGCATACCCTGCTGAGCACCAACCAAATCATCGTAATGCGCGATGGCCGTATCCGGCAACAAGGCTCGCCCGCCGAATTGATGCAAGCCGACCCGACCTGGCGGCAGCTATTCCAGCAACGGCGGGGGCGGGCATGAAAGATCTCTGGCGCCTGATCCGCTTGCACCGCCCCGAGACTGGCTGGATGCTGCTCGGCCTGCTGCTGGCGCTGCTCACCTTGCTCGCGAACCTCGGCCTGCTGGCCCTGTCCGGCTGGTTCATCGCATCGATGACGCTAGCCGGCATCACCGGCGCCAGCATGAACTACTTCACCCCGGCGGCGCTGATCCGCGCCTGTGCCATCGTGCGCACGGCCGGACGCTGGAGCGAACGCGTGACCACCCACGAAGCCACCTTCCGCATGCTATCGCGGCTGCGCGTCTGGCTGTACCGGCGTATCGAACCGCTCGCCCCGGCCGGCTTGCAAGACTTCCACGGCGGCGACCTGCTGAGTCGCCTGACGGCGGACATCGACTGCCTCGACAACCTCTACCCGCGCATCCTGCTGCCGATGGGCGTTGCGCTGATCGGCAGCTTGGTCCTGCTGGGGTTCGTCATCCATTACAGCCCAGTGGTCGCGGGCGTGCTGGCAATCGGATTGAGCCTCGCCGGCCTGCTATTGCCATGTCTGACACATCGCGCCGCCCGGCCGCACGGCGAACGTCTACGCGAACAACGGGCCGCGCTGCGCGCGCGGGTGCTGGATAGCAGCCAGTCGCTCGCCGAACTGACACTGTATGGCGCATTGCCATCACAAGCCGCACGCATCGACGCTATCGATGCCAAGCTACATCACGCCCAGCACCGATACAACCACCTGCAAACCCTCGGCGAGGCGCTGACCAGCTTCGCCGGCGGCTGGAGTCTGGTCTTGGTCGGCGCGATGGCCATCCCAGCATTCAGCGCCCTGAACGGGCCGCAATACGCCATGCTGGCACTGCTGACGCTGGCCGCCTTCGAAACTGTCGCGCCGCTGTCACTGGCGTTGCAACTGCTACCAGAAACCCTTGCGGCGGCGCGGCGCATCTTTGCATTGGCCGACACCCCGCCGCCGATCATGGAACCCGAGTCACCCGAACCCCTGCCCGAGACCCACGACATCACGTTCAGTAGTGTCAGCCTGCATTACCCCGGCAGAACCCGCGCGGCGCTGGACGGCATCGACCTCGACATCGCGATGAACAGCAGCCTCGCCATCGTCGGCGCCAGCGGGGCCGGAAAAACCAGCCTGCTGCAATTGCTATTACGCTTCCGCGACCACGACGACGGTGAGATATCCCTCGGCGGCAAGCCATTGAAGCGACTGAACAGTAATGCCGTGCGCGGCCGCATCGCCAGCCTGTCGCAACACAGCCATCTGTTCAATGCCAGCATCCGCGACAACCTGCTGATCGCCGATCCGCGCGCCGATCAAGCCGCGCTGGAAAGCGCCTGCGCCCAGGCGCGCATCGCCGACCTCATCGAACGCCTGCCCGACGGCTTCGACACCTGGATCGGCGAGGCCGGCGCGAGACTATCCGGCGGCGAACAACGCCGCCTTGCCCTCGCCCGCACGCTGCTCAAGCCCGCGCCGATCCTGCTATTGGACGAACCCACCGAGGGACTCGACCACCAGACCGAACAGCTCGTCACGGACGCTCTCTGCGAACTGCGCGGCCAACGCACCTTGATCATCGTCACGCACAAACCCGCCCTACTACGCCTCGCCGAACGCGTGATCGTGCTCGACCGGGGAAAAATCGTTGCCCGTGGCAAACATCGCGCGCTGCTGGAAACCCTGCCCGGTTACCGCGACAGCTTCGCGTTGCCGGACGTATTCGCCTGACACCACCGAGACAGAAAGAAATCACCGGCATGTCCGGTCGCCCTCTATTCCATCCAGAAACATCTCGGAGGAGAAAACATGACAAACCCAAGGCACACCCTTGCCGCCGTTCTACTCGGCGCCAGCGCGTTGTTCAGCCAGATGGCATCGGCCGAAACCCGCTACCAGATCACCATCACCAACATGACCCAATCACAAGTATTCACGCCAGTGCTGATGGCCACCCATCAAGCCGGCATCGTCGCCTTTCAACCCGGCCAGCCGGCGATCAGTGAACTCGAGGCCATTGCCGAATCCGGCAACGTACAACCCGCGTTGGATCTGCTGAACTCGCTCGGTAACAAGGTGGGCGAAGCCAAGAGTAGCGGCGAGGTACTACCGCCAGGACATTCCGTCACGCTGACCTTGAAGGGTGGACCGAACATCACCCATTTCATGGTCGTGACCATGCTGATACCAACCAACGACGCCTTCTTCGCCATCAACGGCCACGCCCTGCCGACCAGTGACGAGACGCAAGTGTATGTCTCGCCAGCCTGGGACGCCGGCACCGAAGACAACGACGAACGCTGTGAACATATCCCCGGTCCGCCGTCCGTCTGCCAGGGCGAAGGGATTTCCAGCAGCGGGGGCGAAGGTTTCGTGCATACCCATCCGGGTATACACGGCATAGGTGACCTGGACGCCGCCACCTATGACTGGCGCAACCCCGCCGCCATTGTCCGGGTGAAACGCATCAGTTCATAAAGCCTAGCAGGCCGTTGAAAAATGGCATTTTTCAACGGCCTGTGTGCGGTACAGGGAGGTACCGCCATTTTCGATGACGGCAAGTCATCGAAAATGAAGGAACCGGGAAATCGCATTTTCCGCTTCCGTCGTTGAAACAGCCCATGGAAAGACTTTTTCAACATCCTGCTAGCCCGCATGTCCCACCGGGTCGCAAGGTGGTGTGATGGCTGGCGTTCGCAACCGAGGGGCCCGCAGGCAACGAGATCTTGCGCTCATCGACATGTCGAACTCCGCTTCAATACAAGTGATAGTCGCTGCCAGCCGGATCGCGCCGCGCGCCCGCCGTCAATACATCCGATGCCGAAACAACCAGCCGGCGGCAGCCAGCGAGACCACGCCGATGATCGCCATCGGCCAGTATTGATTCAGTAACAACGCATAGCCATCGCCCTCCAGAAAAACGCCGCGCACGACGATCAGAAAATAACGCAACGGATCCAGATAAGTGAGCCATTGCACCACCTCGGGCATATTGGCGATCGGCGTGGCAAAGCCAGACAGGATCACCGCCGGCACCAGGAACAAGAAGGCGCCGAGCACCGCCTGTTGCTGGGTCACGGAGATAGCCGAGATCACCAGACCCACGCCTACCGCCGACAGCAAAAACAGCAACACGCCGACATAGAGCGCGCCAATGCCGCCACGCAGCGGAATCTCGAACCAAAGCACCGCCAAGGCGATGATGAAGCTTGCCTCCAACACCCCGATCAACACCCCCGGCAGCGCCTTGCCGATCAGGATCTCCACCGGACGCAGCGGCGTAACCAGCAATTGGTCGAAGGTGCCCTGCTCGCGCTCGCGCGCCACCGACAGCGCGGTGACCACCAACGTCACGACCAGGGTCAGCAACCCGACGATACCGGGCACGATGAACCAGCGCGAATTCAGATCCGCGTTATACCAAGCGCGCGTGCGCAATACCGCTGGCGGCCCGCGCTGTCCCTGCTGCATCGCCCAATCGCGATTGAAATCCAACAGGATGGCGCGCAGATAGTTCAATGCCAACATCGCGGTATTCGAGTTGCGGCCATCAAGAATCGCCTGCAACGTAGCCGTCTGGCCACGCAGCAAGTCGGCGCTGAAGCGCTGATCCAGATGCACGACCAACAGCACTTTCTTGTTGTCGATCAGGGGCGCTATCTGCTCGTCCCGCGTCGGCTGGGCTACCACATCGAAATGTGGTGAACCCGCAATACGCGCGATCAGCTCGCGCCCCGCGCCGCCACCATCTTCGTTATGGATGGCGACCGGCACATGATTCAGATCGAAGGTCGCGGCATAGCCGAACACTAGCAGTTGCGCGATTGGCGGCCCGATCAAGACGAGACGGCTGCGCGGGTCGCGCAACAGCGCCAGCAACTCCTTCAACGCGATCGCGAAGATATGCCAGGGCATGTCTTACTCCAGGCGCTTGTGGGCCTTGCGGCGCACCAGGATGATAAAAATCAGCAACAGAACCGACATCGCCGCCATGTTCGTCCAGAAGACCGGCCAGACATCTCCAGCCAGGAACAGAGTTTGTAGGATGGCGACGAAGTAACGCGCCGGCACCACATGGGTGATGATCTGGATCGGTTCCGGCATCGAATGGATATCGAAGATGAAACCCGACAGAATGAAAGCTGGCAGAAAGGTCACGACGATGGCAATCTGTCCGGCGACGAACTGGTTCTTCGACACGATGGAGATCAACATCCCTACCGCAAGCGATACCAGCATGAACAACGCGCTGGCGACGAACAAGGCCCACGGGGAACCGCGCAACGGCACGTCGAACTGCCACACCGCCAGCGCCACGGTAAATGCCATGCCACCCATGCCGAGCACGAAATACGGAATCAGTTTGCCGACCATCATCTCGCGAATACGCAATGGCGTAACCATCATCGCTTCCATGGTCCCCCTATCCCATTCGCGGGCAACAACCATCGCGGTGAGCATCGAACCGATCAGGGTCATGATGATCGCCACCAGGCCCGGAACGAGAAAATCACGGCTTTTCAACGCGGCATTGAACCAGACACGTTGCTCCAGCACCACAGGTGCCGGCAGCGGATGGCCTCGCGCGGCGGCATATTGGTTCAGCCAAGCCAGCCAGGCGCCCTCGATATAACCCTTGGTGGCCTGCGCTTGGTTGGAATCGACACCGTTCACGCGCACCGCGATCGGCGCTTCCCGGCCGCTGAGCAAACGCTTGGAGAAATCGTTACGCAGCCACAGTATGCCGTCGATACGCCGCTCAGCCAACGCCTGTTGCGCCTGCTGGATGCTGGGATAGGCCCGTGGCGCGAAGTATTCGGAACGCTCGAAAGCGCCAGCCAGACTATTGGTTGCCGCGTCGGGCTGTTCGATCACCATGCCCAGCGGAATCGAGCGCGCATCCAACGACACGCCGTAGCCGAACAGAAACAGCAACACCACTGGCAGAACGAACGCTATTGCGATGCTCGAAGGATCACGCAGGATCTGTAACGACTCCTTGCGGATCATGCCCAGCATGCGCATGCGCGCGCGCGCCCTCCCATTCAGCGGAACCGGGTTTATGCCGCTACCTCGCGTCCCTGGACCAGCGCGATGAAGGCGTCCTCCATGCTCGGGTCGGGGCTATCCTGGGTACGCGCCCGCTGACGAATCTCGCGCGGACGACCCGCGGCCAGCACTTCACCGTCGGCCATAATAACCAAGCGATCGCAATAGTTGGCTTCCTCCATGAAGTGGGTGGTGACCAACACGGTCACGCCGGCCTCGGCCAGCGCGTTGGTGCGCGCCCAGAACTCCCGCCGGGCGAGCGGATCGACGCCTGAGGTCGGCTCGTCGAGAAACAGGATCGCCGGCTGGTGCATCAATGCGACGGCAAAGGCCAAGCGTTGTTTATAGCCCAGCGGCAACAGGCCGGCATTGACATCCTGGTAGTCGTCCAGCTCGAAGCCATCCAGCGCCCAGCGTATCCGCTCCGCCCGGTGCCGCCCGCGCAGGCCATAGGCAGATGAAAAGAAGCGCAGGTTCTGCATCACGGTGAGGTTGCCATACAATGAGAAACGCTGCGCCATATAGCCGATGCTGCGACGCGCCCTGGCGCCAGCGCGGCGCAGATCATGACCCGCCACCGCCAGCTCTCCGCGAGAAGCGGGCAGCAGGCCGCAGAGCATGCGGAAGGTGGTGGTCTTGCCGGCGCCGTTGGCCCCGAGCAAACCGAAGATCTCGCCGCGCTTCACGCTGAAGCTGATCCCCTTCACTGCGCGGAAATCACCGAAGCGGCGTTCCAGGTCACGCACACGGATCACTTCATCGTCCACCTCTCCGGCTATGGTCATGCTTACCTTGGGCGGCGCGCCATGCACACCATCCTGGCCCTTCAAGCGGGCGACGAAAGCGTCCTCGAAACGTGGCGCCACGGACTCGATCCGGGCTGTCGGATGATCCGCCAGCAGGGTTGCCGTCTCCGGAACGAAACCCTCGCCGGCAACGATGCGCACCCGGTCTCCGGTCACCAGTGCGTCGAGTACGCCCGGCACCCGCGCGAGACGCGATTGCAGCGCGCGCGTCGACATGCCTTCCAGCCGCAAGACGAAGGTACGCCCAACCAATGGCTGGCTGAATTCGGCCGGTGCCTCCTGCCCGAGCAGGCGGCCTTCATGCAGTAGGATCACTTCGGCGCAGCGTTCCGCCTCGTCGAGATAGGCGGTACTCAGCAGCACCGTCATGCCGGCCGCCTTCACTTGCCCATAGACGATGGACCACAACTCGCGCCGCGATACCGGATCGACGCCAACCGTCGGCTCATCGAGCAGCAACAGGCGTGGCGGGCGCACCAGCGCGCAGGCCAGCCCGAGCTTCTGCTTCATGCCGCCGGAAAGCCGCCCGGCAAGACGTTTGGTGAATGGCGCGAGACCGGTCATGCGGGTCAGTTCCTGGTAGCGCGCGGCGCGCATCGGGCGCGGCACGCCCTGCATATCGGCATACAGCTCCAGGTTCTCGCCGACACTGAGATCCTCGTATAGGCCGAAGCGCTGTGGCATGTAACCGATCGCCGACTGCACCCGCTGCGGCTCGCGCGCCACATCGATGCCGAGCACCTCGATACGCCCACTGTCCGCCGCCAGCAAACCGGCGGCGAGACGCATCAGCGTAGTCTTGCCAGCGCCGTCCGGCCCGATCAGACCAGTCACGGCGCCTGGCTTGAGACGTACGCTGACCCCGTCCAGTGCGGTCACCCGACGACCGCCGCCGACAAAGCTCATGCGCACCCCTTCCAGGGCGAGAACTGTCTCGCTCACCTCAATCGCCGCAAGGATGCCGGGCGGTGGCCGGCGTCGCTTGGGTCAGGTCAATCGCCACCGTCGCCGGCATCCCGAGACGCAGTTCATCCTCCGGATTACAGGCGAACACACGCACTTGATAGACCAAGCGGGTACGCAGTTCCGGGGTTTCGACGTTCTTTGGCGTAAACTCAGCGGTCGGTGAGATATAGCCAACCCATCCGGCATAGTGCTTATCGGGATAGCTGTCAGTGAGGATTTCTGCACGCATGCCCGGCTTCACCCGCCCCAACATCGACTCCGGCAGATAGGCGCGCACCCACACCGGGTCGATGAAGGCCAGGGTCAGCACCGGCGTCTGAGGGCTTGCCATGTCACCCGGTTCCAGAATGCGATCGCGGATCACGCCGTCCGCCGGCGCGTGCAGTTCGGCATCGGCAAGATGCTGCTTGGCGAGCGCCACGGCGGCTTGGCGCGCCGCCAGTTCCGCGCGTGCCACGGCAATATCTTCCTTGCGTGGCCCCAGCTCCAGCAGCCGCAAGGCTGCTTGCGCGGCGTTCACCTGCGCCTTGGTGGCATCCGCGTTGGCGCGCGCATTCTCCATGTCCTCGGTCGAGGCGAGCTTCTTTTTCACTAACCGTTGCAAGCGATGCCAGCTATCCCGCGCCGCCTTGGCGCGTGCCTGCGCCGCGGCCAAATCCGCGCGTCCCTTGTCGATCTCCTCGGGACGCGAACCGGCATTCAACCTGGCCACCACCTGACGTTGCGCCTCGAGCTGGGCGGTCGCTTGATCCAGCGCGGCCAGGAGCAGCGCTTTGTGCAAGGTGGCGAGCAACTGCCCCTGAACAACCTTATCACCCTCTTGCACGAGCACACTCCCAACGTGTTCAGAGCCATTGAAGCTGAGCCGTGCTTCACGGATGTCGACATTGCCATACAATGTCAGTTGGTTCGACTGGCCGTTTTGGCCTTGCGCGCGCCAATAAACAAAGCCACCAATCGCAAGTAGCAATAGCAGCATGACGAAGATCGGCTTCTTGTTTTTCATTCGGTTTCCCGGGCAATCTTGAGAATTGGCGCAATGCCGACAGTTCGACAGGCAGTATAACCAGACGTTCCAAGCGCCGATGCATTTTCGACAGGACAGCCTACCGCGGCATGCCGCCTCGAAAAGACCCGGCAAGCGTTTCACCAGCGGCCATCCCGTTACGGCCAGCCAAACATCGGGGGAAGATCAGGATGGGACAAGTTTGCTCCCGGGCCAATATAGCATGCATGCCATTTCATGCCTGCCACTTCCCGCAACAGCGAGCAACACCGTCAGGGGGCTTCAGCGCGTATGTGCTCATTCCGGCATTTTTGCTGGACCTGACAAAAAAGCCCCCGACCAGCGGGGGCTTTACGAGGACGGACGGAGATCCATCTTACTTAACAGACAGAATGTTGAAAAAATCCTTCCATGGATTTTTTCTCGTTGCAAAGAGAAAATGCGATTTCCGCTTTGCTCACCTTATCCATCACTTATCGTGATCGAAAAGGGTCGGACATCCCTGCCCCACTCGGGCATCTCGTTTTTTCAAGATGCCCTTAATTGATCGACTGATAGTAGTCCATCAAGATCTTCGCTACCTCGGGACG
>JALSSX010000059.1 GCA_026984055.1 Sedimenticola sp.
CGATCTGATCGAGCAGCTGTATGCCGGGCACTGAAGCAGACACCGGGGCGACGAAGATCCCGGTCAGTCCACGTGATCCGTTCAAGCCCGAGCTGGCGATTCGCGTGCTGGCGATGCCAGCCGACACCAACGCTGCCGGGGACATCTTCGGCGGCTGGCTGATGTCGCAGGTGGACATCGCCGGCAGCATCGCCGCCTACGATTTGGCCGGCAGACGTGTCGTCACCGTTGCGGTGAACGCCTTCCGCTTCCTGAAGCCTGTGTATGTCGGCGATCTCGTGAGCTGTTATTCGTGGGTCACCGAGGTCGGCAATTCCTCTATCGAGGTACATATCGATGTGTATATCGAACGTAACCGCAACGCCGACGAGGTACAAAAGGTCGCCACGGCGATATTGACCTATGTTGCCATCGACGACCAGGGGCGGCCGCGTTCAGTCCGGTCTGCTTCCGCGAAGCCTCGCTCCGGATGAGCGTCTGCTTTCGCACACCTCGCGGGAAAAACGCCACGCGCTCAGCAGCCATGTCAGAAACGCCAGCAACGACACCACCAGGGTTGCCGGAAAGCCCGTCGGCGTGAAGTCCAGCGCGATCCTCGCCGGCCCATCCACTCGAACCGCTGGCAGCATGCCGAGGAAGCGCATAAGCGGCGCTGGTTCGCCATCCACCCGCGCGCGCCAGCCGGGGTAGAGGCGCATCGGCGCGACAACCCACGCCGGCCGATCACCTCGATAGTCGATCAGTAAATGGCCAGGCGTCGCATCCCATAACGATACCTGCCCGTGATCCGGCGTCGCCGTCCCCTCCCCGGGGTGGATCACATAGGCGCCGGCCCGCGCGTGCTTGTTTTCATATAACACGATATCGGGCTCCAAGTGGCGGGTAACAAAATGCCTGCCGGCGTCAGCGGCCAGCACCTTGGCGACATTTAACCGGTTCTCGAAACGCCGGTAGACATTCATGCGCAGGATGGCCGCTTGTCGCATGCCATGCTGTCGCAGCCAGATACCCTGATGATCGAAATGCGCGATGCCCAGCCGTGGGCCACCACCCGTGGAACGGATGAGCAAACGGACGTCCCCTACCTTCAGGTGGATAGCATCCGGGAAGACGCATTCCAGTCGGCGCGTGTCCATGAGTTGGCACTCCGTCTTGCCGAGTTGGTTGCCGCCGCCATCCCGAATTTCCAGGCTGACTCGCGCGCCCGGCAGACCATCGGGACGCACCGGGATATCGAAGCGGTACAGGGTAAAATCCGCGTCGATGAGAAAATGCTGTACCAGCCCCGCCGCCGACAGCGGCACAGACCAGTCCGCTTCCGCGTAGTCGACGCTGCTGAACACCCGCTGATCACTGGCGCCACTCGCGCCGCCACAGAGTAAGTAGCGAACGCCGAAGTAATCCAGGCCCAGACCATCGAAACGGATCTGTCCGCAATGGAATGCCGAAGCCGTAGAGGTGACGAAGGGGTCGTGAACCAGCCACGCTTGCAACGCCTGCTTTTCGGACGCGGGCCGCATCTCGTGCGCGAACCACTCCGGCATGCCATAGGCGCCGAGCACACCGGCGGTCATGAAGCCGTTATCCGCGATGACGTTCTGCAACGGCGACAGATGCGCTTGCATGAACGCCAGCGTCGCGGTGCGCGGATACAGCAAACGGCCGTCCACCGGCGCGACCCGGCGCGCGAACACCCTGCCCTGGTCATAGCACTGGATCAGCGGAATCGCGCTCATCAGGACGAGAAATGTCAGCGGCGGCAGCCGCCCAGCGGCCCAGCGCCACAGCCGCTGGTAGAGAACCACCGCGAGTATCGCCAGCCCCAGGTCGATCAGCAAAATCATCCGCGACCAGGGATTGCCGCCGATCAACGGCACCCGGCTCAACCATTCCCTGGGTAACAACGTGAAAACGAAGATAGCGGACACCAAAATCAGCGAAAGCCCCCAGACGATCCGCCAATCGGCGCGCCGCCCGAGTAACCACCAGATTCCAGTGAATAGCGCGACGATGGGAAACACGCCGACATAGACACTGCGTTCGACGAACAGGGATCTGTCGCTGAACGGCAGGACGAACAGACGCAGATCCGAAAGCCGGGTCAGCGCGGTGCCACCGTGACGATGCGAGATACCGGCATGGTGCAGATACTCGGCCAGCGAGAAGATGGCAAAGGCGGTCATCAACAGCGACAGCATGGCGAACAGGCTCAGTTCGCCAATGCGTATCAGACGCGTTCGTCCATCGAAAGGCAGGCTGAACAGCCGAATCGACACCGCCAGCCCCAATGCCAGATAGGTATAGACCACCACGATCGGAAAACCGCCGAGGATCAGCAATGCCGACACCAGACTGAACCACGGCAGATAGCGCCGACACCCCGTTTCGGTATACAAGAGTCCAAACAGCAACACCCATGGCAGCCAAACTGCGGTATTCACATGCGGCCAGTAGAACCAACCGGCGATGAACCCGGAATAACTCAACACAAACGCGCCGAGCAGCGCGGCGATTCGGTTGCGACTCAGAAAGAAGAACAGGAAATAGGCGCCAAAGCCGATGATCAACAGATTCACCAGCGCGGCGGCATACAGCCCGGTGGCATCGTCCTCGAACAGTGCATAGGCCGCAAAGGCCGGCGTCATGCCAGAACGCGTCAATAAATGAATACCTGGCGCGCCGGCGGCGGTTATCGGATTCCATAGCGGCAACCGCCCGGCGCGCAGCGCTTTCTTCAGGTAGATCCACGCCGGCAGCTTGGAATCGAGGATATCGGAATGCTGAACATGCACCAGCGGCGGCTTGGGTTCGACCTGTTTCCAGCCCGGCTGGGCGACCAGCAGGTCGAAGGGAGCGAGCGTATCGCCATCCAGCGGATTGGCGCGCAGCATCAGCAGCGCGACCAGGGTCAACGCGAGCAGTGCCAAGCCGTGGCGGAATCGGGGGCTGGCGAACAACGGTTCACTCCATCGAAACGAGGAAAACGCCGAGTATAGCAATGGGTTATAGTCGCCGCATGAAGATCGTCGTCTTTGGAACCTGTGACACCGGCAAGCCGCGCGCGCGTATTCTGCTGTCCGCCTTGCGCGCGCAAGGCGTCCAGGTCGATGAATGCCTGACCAACCCCTGGGCCAACATCGAGGACAAGAGCCAAGTGCATGGCATCACCGCAAAACTACAGCTGCTGATGCGCTGGCTGGGCGCCTATCCATCATTGATCTGGCGTTATCTGCGACTGCCCAAGCATGACTTGGTGTTCGTCGGCTACCCCGGCCTGATCGATGTGTTCGTCATCTGGCCGCTGGCGCGCCTGCGTGGCGTGCCGGTGACCTGGGACATCTTCATTTCACTGTACAACACCGTCGTCGAGGACCGGCGCATGCTCTCGCCAGCCAATCCGCTCGCCAGACTGTTGCATGGAATGGAATACCTCGCACTACGCCTCGTTGATCTGGCGATCATCGATACCGAGGCGCACGCCGAGTACATCCGCAAGACCTGGAAGCGTCCCACCCGGCTTGTCACCAGCGTGCCAGTCGGTGCCGAGCCAGCGATTTTCCCGCCCGCCGACCCGGCGCCTGCGCGCGACGGATTCCGCGTGCTGTTCTATGGCCAATTCATCCCGCTGCATGGCGTCGATACGATTGCGCGCGCCGCGGCGCTCACCAGTAACGACGTGATCTGGACGGTGATCGGCAAGGGGCAGGAACAACATCGCTTCGCTGAGCTGCTGGATATGCTTCGCCCGCCCCGGCTGGAATGGCTGGAATGGGTGGATTACGCGGCATTGCGCGACCACTTGAACGCCTGCGATGTCGCGCTGGGTATCTTCGGCGATAGCGACAAGGCCGCGCGCGTGATCCCGAACAAGGTGTATCAAATCCTGATGACCGGAAGACCGCTGATCACGCGGGATTCACCAGCGATCCGCGAATTGCTCGGAGACGCGCCGGACCGCCGGCTGATACCGCCGGCCGATCCGCGTGCGTTGGCGGACGCGATACACGAAATGCGGGCACGGGCGAGGGCGCCGGGCTGGCGCTGCGGGCCACATCACCAGGACATCCGGGATGCCATCGGGCCAAGGGCGATCGGCGCGCGGCTGGTCACATTATTGCGGACCGTCATCGAAGCCCAAGCTTAAATCGTGTCTTTGGTATACTGCGCCTCCGTTCCCAACCGCTGAAACCACCATGAAAGACCACGCCGACCACCTTCCGACAGAGATCAATCTACACAAGAAGTCCCGCCTGCTGTCGATCACCTTCGACAACGGCCAACATTACGATTTCCCCTGTGAATACCTGCGTGTGTTCTCGCGCGCGGCGGAGGTCCGCACCCTGGACACGCCGGTCACCGGCAAGGAGGATGTCAATATCGAGGCCATCGAGCCACAAGGTTCCTACGCGGTGCGCATCATCTTCGACGATGGTCACGACACCAGCATCTACTCCTGG
>JALSSX010000060.1 GCA_026984055.1 Sedimenticola sp.
AGGTCACGCCGATCCGCGAGGTCGACAACCGCTCCATCGGTAACGGCGGTCGCGGGCCGATCACCGAAAAGCTGCAAAGTCTGTATTTCGAGCTGGTGCATGGCCGTGTAGAACCGCATCGCGACTGGCTGAGTTACGTTTGATAGCGGCTGCCCGCCGCGCTGGGCTTAACAGGCCGTTGATAAATGGCATTTTTCAGCGGCCTGTGTGTGGAGGGAGGTACCGCCATTTTCGATGACGGCAAGTCATTGAAAATGAAGGAACCGGGAAATCGTATTTTCCGGTTCCTTAGTTGAATAAAGTCCATGGAAGGACTTTTTCAACAGCCTGTTAGAGAAAGTTGTAGGTTGGATTAGCGACAGCGTAACCCAACGCGGGCATGCGGCGCGCGTGCTATATTCTGCCGGTGCGGAAGCACAAGTCCCGTCTGTCCGGGTGGCGCGCCGTCCGGAGACTCTCGCAAGATTCAACCCCAGAGGCCATTCATGACAGCATCCACCGCCAAATCCGCGCAGCAGCGCGTCGTCGAGGTCAGTCGCGATCAATTGCCGCTGAGTTGTCCGCCGCCGGACGCGGATGTCTACAACATGCATCCGCGCGTGTGGTTGCCGATCGAGAAGACCGGCGAGGCGGTATGCCCATACTGCGGAACCCGCTATGTTCTGAAGGACTGATGTCGCGCCTCCTCGTTGTCGGTCCGTCCTGGGTCGGCGACATGGTCATGGCGCAGAGTCTGTTCAAGGTATTGCGTCAACGGCGTCCCGGGGTGGCCGTCGATGTGCTTGCGCCGGGTTGGAGCCTACCCTTGCTCGCGCGCATGCCCGAGGTCGCGCGGGGCATCGAGATGCCACTGCGGCATGGCGAGTTGGGCCTGGCGAAACGCTGGCGGCTTGGCCGTGAATTGCGCGCCGCTGGCTATCGGCGGGCGATCTTGCTGCCGAATTCCTGGAAATCCGCGTTGGTGCCGTTCTGGGCCGATATCCCACGTCGCACCGGTTGGCTGGGCGAGCAGCGTTATGGCCTGCTGAACGATATCCGCAAGCTGGACAAGCAGAGCTTGACGATGACCGTGCAGCGCTTCGTCGCATTGGCCAACGACCACGCCGACGACCCGTTGCCCGAGATTCCACCGCCGGCGTTGCGCATCGATCCCGAACAGCTTGACGCGGCGCGCGCTGAATTCGGCATTGACGCGGACCGGCCGTTGCTGGCCTTGTGCCCCGGCGCCGAATATGGCGCGGCGAAGCGCTGGCCCGAGGCGCGTTATGCCGGGCTGGCGCGCGACTATCTGGTGCGCGGCTGGCGGGTCGCGCTGTTTGGCTCGTTGAAGGACAAAGCCGTCAGCGCGGCGATCGCCACGGCGGCGCCGGGTTGTATCGACCTTGCCGGACGCACCTCATTGGCGCGGGCCATCGATCTGCTCGCCGCGAGCAACGCGGTGGTCAGCAACGATTCCGGCCTGATGCATGTCGCCGCCGCGCTGCAACGGCCGCTGGTCGCGATATATGGTTCATCCGACCCCGGTTTCACACCGCCACTGAACGTCGAACATCGCATCGCCAGTCTCGGCCTGGATTGCAGTCCGTGTTTCCAGCGCGAATGCCCGCTCGGGCATCTGGATTGCCTGAACAAACTGCCGGTGGCGCGTGTCGCCATGCTGCTGCGCGAGCTGCTCGCGGCATGAGAGTGCTTATCGTCAAGACCTCCTCGCTTGGTGATCTGGTGCATTGTTTTCCCGCGCTGAGCGATGCCGCGCGGGCGATCCCCGGGATTCGCTTCGACTGGGTGGCCGAGCAGGCTTTCGCTGGCCTGCCAAGCCTGCATCCAGCGGTCGAGCGGGTGATCCCGATCGGCCTGCGGCGCTGGCGCAAGAACTGGCGGCGCGCCTGGCGCAAGGGCGAGATCCAGCGTTTCTGGCGCGACCTGCGACGTGACGAATACGATTGCGTGATCGACGCCCAGGGGCTGTTGTTGAAGAGCGCCTGGGTGGCGCGCGCCGCGCATGGGCCGAGTGCAGGTTACGATCGCCATTCGGCGCGCGATCGCTGGGTCGGCGGGATGTACCATGGAGCGCACGCGATTGCGCGCGATCAGCATGCGATCGTGCGCAACCGTCAGCTCTTTGCCGCCGTGCTTGGCTATGCGCTGGATGCCGCCGAGCCGGATTTCGGCCTGCGGGTGGAAGCGCGCCATGTCGATAAGCCCTATCTGGTGTTCCTGCATGCCACTACTTGGCCGAGTAAGCATTATCCCGACCTGTATTGGGCCGAGTTGACTCATTACGCGGCTCAGGCCGGCCTGCCGGCGGCGATGCCGTGGCATGGGCCGATGGAACGCGTGCGCATCGAGAGCATTCGTGATCGCGGTGGCAAACCGGTGTTGCCGGCGCGCATGGAACTGTCCGAACTGGCTGCGTTTCTCGCTGGCGCGCGCGCAGTGATCGGCGTGGATTCCGGACTCACCCACCTGGCCGCCGCGTTGGGCCGGCCGACGCTGGGCCTGTATGGTCCCACCGCGCCAGGCCTCAGCGGCGTCGTCGGCCAGCGCGCGCGCAACCTGCGGGCCGATTTTCCCTGCGCGCCCTGCATGCGGCGCGACTGTGACTATCGGGGCGAGGCCGAGCGGCATCCGGCCTGCTTCACGACCTTGCCGCCCGGCGAGGTCTGGGAGGCGATGCGCGCGTTGGTGAACGCTGATGCCTGAGCCATCCAAGATGGCTTTGTACGCCCCGAGGCACTGGCCGACATGGCTGGCCTTCGGTCTGCTGCGCGGCATGGTCACGCTATTGCCGTGGTCGGCGAATTTGGCCGTCGGGCGTGGCATCGGCCATCTGGCATGGCGCATCGGCGGCAAGCGCGTGGCCATCGCACGGCGCAATATCGCGCGCTGTTTTCCTGAACTGTCGCCGCAGGAGCAAACCAAACTGGCGAAGCGCCATTTCGCCTCGCTCGGCATGGCGCTGTTCGAGACCGCCGCCGCCTGGTGGCTGGGCAAGGCGCGTCTCGCGCGGCGCGTCGAGATCATCGGCCGCGAGCATCTTGATGCGCCGCTGGCCGCTGGCAAAGGGGTTATCCTGGTGGTCGCGCACACCACCCTGATGGAACTCAGCGGACGCTTCATCGGCGACATGCTCGGCGAGCAACCGCGGGCGTTGATGTACCGCCCGGCCGACAACCCGGTGCTGGAAAGTGTCATGGCCGGCAACCGCGCCGCCAAGATGGGCCGGCTGATCGACCGCAATGACGTGCGTGGCATGGTGCGTGGCCTGCGTCATGGCGAGATCGTCTGGTATGCCTCCGATCAGAACTACGCCGGTAAGCACAGTGTGTTCGCGCCGTTCTTCGGCATCCTGGCGGCGACCAACCCCGGTACCAGCCGGTTGGCGCGGTTGGGGCGCGCGCCGGTGATCATGGGGCATGTGCGCCGTACCCGTGACAATGGCCGTTACCGTTTGCATTTCGAACCGCCCTTGGCCGATTTTCCTGGTGAATCGGCTGAACAGGATGCCGCGCGCATCAACGCGGTGATCGAACGCTGGGTGCGTGAAACGCCAGAGCAATACCTGTGGATACACCGGCGCTTTAAGACCCGGCCGAGTGGCGAAGCCCCTTTCTATGACTGACTCACACGACCTGATCATCGTGCGCCAGACCTTCACCCCGTTCGGCGGCGCGGAACGCTTTGTCGGGCGCGCGCTCGACAGCCTCGGCGAGCAGGGCGTACGTGTCGCGGTGCTGGCGCGTCGCTGGCGTGGCGATGTGAGCTATCCGGTGATCGAATGCCGGCCGTTCGCGATCGGCCGCACCTGGCGTGATGCCGGTTTCGCGCGCGCCGCCTGCAAGCGCCTGGTCGACTACCCTGGCAGCCTGGTGCAATCGCACGAACGCATACCCTGTTGCGATCTGTACCGCGCCGGTGACGGCGTGCATCGTGAATGGCTGAGGCAGCGCGCGCGGGTGCGTGGCAAGGGCGACTGGCTGTCGCGCCTCAGTTCTTATCATCGCTATGTGCTTGCCGCAGAACAGCGTATGCTGGCCAGTCCGCGCCTGAAAAAAGTCATCTGCAACTCGCGTATGGTCGCCGACGAGCTGCGTCACTGGTACCGGCTGCCGGACGCGCGCCTGACCGTGATCCACAGTGGCGTTGACAGTGATGCCTTCCACCCCGGGCGCATGGCTGCGCCACGCGCCGCCACGCGCCAGCGGCTGGGTGTCGGTGATGGCGAGCTGATGCTGTTGTTCGTTGGTTCCGGCTACGAGCGCAAGGGGTTGGATATGCTGTTGCGCGCCTTGCGCCATCTGCCGGCGAATGTGAGTCTTGTCGTCGTCGGGCGCGACAGCCACCCACGTCGCTGGCGGCATTGGGCGCGGCGCCTCGGCGTGGCCTCTCGGGTGCGTTTCGTCGGTCCCCAACGCGACGTATTGCCCTGCTATGCCGCTG
>JALSSX010000061.1 GCA_026984055.1 Sedimenticola sp.
TTGGCGTCGTCCAATCAATCGCTGTTCAAATACGCCAACCAATACGCCAACCAACCCGTAAACGACAAACAAAACCGGACACTTCTGAATGGCAGAAAAGAGGACATTTCTGAATTGGGTTGACAGGGCCGCACGCCGGATTTTTGCGCGCGGGCCTTTTTCTTCCCGACAAGGCGTGAGGAGGGCATGGAGCCATGCCCCACATAATGATCAAAGGCAATCAATCCACCATTGGCCGAAAAGAGGTGAAGCGACGCGCCCAGGGTCCCAGCCGGCGCGCCTTGGACGGAAGGCGCGACAGGGCCTTTCTCGCCGCCGAGACGTTTGGGTAGCGTCCATGCAATACCACATACCAAGGCTTGCCATCACGGGCGACACGCACGACATGCAGACGGTTCGCATCGATGCCGATACGCCGCGCGAAGCGCTTCAGATTCGGTCGTGAGTACGCCCCCATCAACTGAAGTGTGTAGTCGCGCGCAGGGGCGCTGACCAGCCACTCGGCATCGGTTTGCGCAATAGGCTTCGTCGCCGAAACAGGTATATCACGCGCCTTCGCCTTGACCGGAGTGACTGGGGCCTTCTGGCTGAGAGGCACTGGAAGCGGGGCCGATTTCCCCGCGCTCCGCGCCTTGTCGACAGGAAATGACGCCGTCTGGCGGGCTGTATCCGGCCCGTCGCTCGCCGGCATTGCCTTGACTGTCGCATTGGCGGCTTCCGAATCGACACCGGCTTTCCCCACCTCGGGACGCTCCTTGGCGAAAGCCTGGAGTGTCTCGCCAACCTGCGCCATGGGCGCTTGACTATCGCCAGCGGAGTCGGTATCGACCGCCCCCTCGTCCAACAGCAGGTCGACGATATCGCGAGTGACTGCCGCGGGAGCTTGCGACGAGGACTCGCCGGAGGGCGCGACGACATTCGCTTCGATAGCCTCGGGCAGCGTGGTCTCGTCGGTCGCGGAAGCCAGGCTGGACGGGGGAATCGGAAGCGGTTCTGGCGGTTCCGATGCAATCGGCCCGCTAGCGGGCGGCACGGATGTCACCTCGGCAGGCGTACCCGCGACAAAGCGGTTGATAGCTTGCTGAAACCACAACAACGCGGCCATGACCACAGTGGCAACAACGGCAAGCAGCAGCCACATTCGCTTGCGCGAGTGAGCCTGCGATGTGTTGTCTTTCCGCGCCGCGCTCGGCTTCAGATAGGTATCGGCACGCTGGATCAGCTCACCGGGCCAACCACCTGACACGGCATAGAGCTTCTCGAAACCAAGGCTATCGGGGAGCGCCCGACCGGTTTTCGCGTAACGCGCGGCGACAAAGGCCCGAGCCTGACCAAAAGAAAAGCGTGGCATCTCCATATGCTGAAAACGAGTTCTGGCGATGGGCTCGAACTGCGGCAGGTCAAGCAGATGCGCGAGATCATCGTCGGCAAACAACACCATCTTGAGTAGCGGTCGGCCCGCGACACTGCTCTCGGCAAGCTCAAGCAGCATCGACAGCGCCTGGCTGGCAAGATGCCGCGCGTCGTCCAACAGCACGACGGGTACGCGCGACTGTCTGACAATGCCATCCAGGCGTTGGGTCAGGGATCCCATGTCACGTACATCCGCGCCCAGGCCGAGCTGCTCACCGAGAGAAGTCATCAACGACTCACGACCGGCCGCCGCCTCCGCATCGACATGAAGCAGCAGCCAATGCTTGGGCGCATGCGCATCGATAAAAGCGGCCAATGTCGATTTTCCGGAGCCTCGCGGTCCCGTCAGTAACGGCACTATCGCTGTGTTTTCCAACAGATGCCTGATCAACTCCACGCGCTGAAGGATCTCACGCGTCAGGAACAGATCACCCCGCATCCGCCCATTGCCGCCAATATCCTCCAGGACAGGTTCGCCATCCGTCTCCATGCTCAAGCGCTCGGCAGACCAAGCACCGAAGCCAGCGCGTCATCATCGAACATCGAGGTGAGAAATGCATCGCCGATACCACGCAGCAGTACCAGGCGCGGCTTGCCGTCCCGCACCTTCTTGTCCACCGCCATCAAGGAACGAAAGCGCTTCGCATCGATCTCCGGGGGCGGCGCCGTCGGCAGACCCGCGCGCGCGATCAGCGCGACGATACGTTCCAGCGAGGCCCGGTCAAGCAGCCCCATGCGTTCGGACATGGCAGCCGCGAGGCACATGCCGGCGCCGACCGCTTCGCCATGTAACCAGGTGCCATAGCCCATGCCGGTTTCGATCGCATGCCCAAAGGTATGCCCCAAGTTCAGCAACGCCCGTTGGCCGGCCTCCCGCTCATCGGCGGCGACCACCCTCGCCTTATCGGCACAAGAGCGCTGGATGGCATGCACCAGCGCCTCGGTATCGCGCCGCCGCAACGCCTCCATATTGGCATCGAGCCAATCGAAGAAGCTGGCATCATCGATCAATCCATACTTGATGATCTCCGCCAATCCGGCGGAAAGCTCCCTGTCCGGCAGGGTGGAAAGGGTTTCCACGTCGATGAGCACGCCGCTGGGTTGGTAGAAGGCCCCGATCATGTTCTTGCCCAACGGATGGTTGACACCGGTCTTGCCGCCAACGGAGGAATCTACCTGCGACAACAGCGTCGTCGGCACCTGGACAAAACCCACGCCTCGCTGATAGGTCGCGGCGGCAAAACCCGTCATGTCGCCGATCACGCCTCCGCCCAACGCTAGCAGCGTGCAACCACGATCAAAGCGGTTCTCCAACAACGCGGTGTAGATCCGGTTGAGCATATCGAGTGTTTTATACACCTCGCCATCCGGCAGGATTGCTTGGCGGACATCAAAGGCGGTCAGCGCCCGCAAGAGCCGCCGCATGTACAGCGGAGCAACCGTCTCGTTGGATACCACCATGACCTGCCGCGAGGCAATCGCGTCATCGAACAAGCGTGGCGCATCGAGCAGGCCGGTGCCGATAAGGATAGGGTAGCCGCGGTCGCCCAATTCGACACGCAGGGAGTTCTTGATATCAACCATGAAACGGATCCTGGGAATAAGTCATAGCCACTGCCAGCCAAACGTCGGGATTATTGCACGCGCAATGCAGTTCCCTGACGGTGTTGCTCGTCGTTGTGGGAAGTGGCCCTCAACCTCCTCGCGCCTTGTCAGGAACGAAAGGGCACACACGATCAGCCCATGCTCGATGAGCGCAAGCTATCTCCCCTCCCGCCACCGCGCGTCACCGTCCGCCAGTTTGTTCAAACGCGCCACGATGTCTCTCGCCACTGCCTGCATCGGGCGATGCTCAGTGGATACCACCAAGTCAGCCAGACTGCGGTAGAGTGGCTCGCGCCGCGACATCAGTGACTTCAATCTCGCCAGCGGATCCTCGAGCTGAAGCAATGGCCTGTTCTTGTCCTTTAGGGTACGCTCGTATTGCTGTTCCGGCGAGCAGTAGAGAAACACTACCGTCCCACGCGAAACCAGATTACGCCGGTTCTCCGCTTCGAGCACGGCGCCCCCCCCCGTCGCCAACACAATGCCGACGCGCTGGGTCAGCTCATCGATAATACTCTTTTCTCGCAAGCGGAAACCCGCTTCGCCCTCGAATTCGAATATCGTCGGGATATCGACACCAGTGCGGCGCTGCAGCTCATGATCGCTATCGAAGAAATCGAGCTTCAATGTCTGCGCCAATTGTCGTCCGATGGTGGTCTTGCCCGCGCCCATCGGACCGATCAGAAACAGGTTGTTTTTCGCCATCATCGGGGAATCATACCAGCCCGGCGGTATGGACGGATACAGACTCCACCGTCCAAACGTAAAAGGGAGGCCCATGCCTCCCTCTCCAGACAGCCAATGATCCGCGACCCGATCAGCGCACCACGGACAGTCCGCTCTTGATGATCGATGGTGTCACGAACAGCAATAGCTCGGAATTTTCGTCCTTGCGCTGAGTCTGCCGGAACATCGCCCCGACATAGGGCAATTCGCCAAAGAAAGGCACACGTTCGACGCTCTTGGAGCGATTTCTCTCGAACACGCCGCCCAGCACGATGGTCTCGCCATTCTCGACCAATACAGAGGTTTCCACCGAACGCGTATTCACCGGCGGGACACCCAACACCGCGCGCGCGAAATCCGGATTGTCCTTGCGCACGATGAGATCCATCTTGATACGGTCATCCGGGGTGATATGCGGGGTCACCTCCAGCTTCAACACTGCCTCCTTGAACGCCACATTGGTCGCGCCACTGGAACTCGACTGCTGATAAGGAATCTCGACGCCCTGCTTGATGACCGCCTTGTGCTGATCCGCCGTAATCACCCGTGGACTGGAAACAATCTCGCCTTTGCCTTCCTGCTGCATCGCGGACAACTCGAGATTCAGCAGGTAGCTGCCTACCTTGCCGAGCAGCAGATTGACGGCGCCGCCACGACTCGGACTCAGCGTCTGCGGCAGATTCACCATCAACGCCTCGTTTCCGGATCCACCAGGATTTTCAATGCCGGTATGAATCCCCATGAACTGCCCGGCATCCACGCCAAAACTGCTGATTTGTCCCGGCAATCCACCGGCGATCATGGCTTCATTATCACCACCAATCTTGGTGTTGGACTTCAAGCCGAACCGTACCCCGATGTCCCGCGCAAAATCATCGTTGGCGATCACGATGCGGGATTCGATCATCACCTGACGCACCGGTATGTCCAGCTTTCCGATCAACTGGCGGATACTCTCCAGCTGGGCATTCGTATCACGAATCAGCAGGGTATTGGTGCGCGTATCGACGGTCACGCTGCCACGCGGAGACAACAGTTGATTCTCTTCCGCCTTCAGAAGATCGGCAAAATCGCTGGCCTTGCCATAATTGACCTGAATCAGGTCGGAGTGCAAGGGGGCCAGCTCCTCGATCTGCTTCCTTGATTCGAGTTCCAACTGCTCGCGCGCGGCAATCTCTTCGGTTGGCGCAATCATGATGACGTTGTCCGTCTGCCGCTTGGACAAACCTTTCGTCTTCAAGATGATATCCAGCGCCTGATCCCAGGGCACGTTCTTCAAGCGCAAGGTGATGCTTCCACCCACGGTGTCGCTGACGACCATGTTCAGACCGGTAAAGTCGGCCAGCAACTGCAGAACGGAGCGAACCGGGATATCCTGAAAGTTCAGGGAAAGCCGATCACCAGAATAGGTCAAGCGCTCTTTGCGCAGACGCGTTTTCTCCGCCTTGCTCAAAGGACGAAACTCGATCGTGTATTCGTTGCCGGCCTGATAGGCCAAGTGCTCGTAGTTCCCCTTGGCGGAGATAACGGCCTGCGTGGCATTGCCGCGTTGGCGCAACGCCACGCTTTGGACCGGTGTGGCGAAGTCGGTCACATCGAGCTTGTTTGCCAGTGCTTTTGGCAGGGTCGTATTCAACAGATCCAGAACGACCTTGCCGCCCTCTTCGCGCAGATCGGTAACCACGTCATCCCGGTTGAGACGAATAACCACCCGCCCCTCACCGCGCGGACCGCGATTGAAGTCAACGTTCTTGACCTGATTTCGCGCGGCTTTCGCCGCACTCCGGCGATTCTTGCCCGCGGAGGATACGATCGCGGCGGAACCCTTCCCGCCGCTGGCGCCAACGGTGACGCGAATCACGTTACCATCCGCTACCAAGGTATAAGGCGCGGAATCCGCCAGATTGATGACCACGCGCGTCCGGTTCCCGGCTTCCACCGCCGATACGCTGGAGACCAGGCCGATGCCGACCTTCTGTGTCTTCTTTTTCAAACCCAGCTTGACGCCCGCCAGATCGATGGCGATTCGCGCGGGATTGTCCGTGGTGAAACTGACCGGATCGAGAATCCGGCCATCCGCCTTCAATACCAATTCGACCTTGCTGCCAGGCAGCGCGGCGAAACTGATATCCTTCAACACCGTTGCAGCCGAGACAGCCGCCGAAGCAGACAAGCTGACGACAATAATCCATGCCATGAATAATCTGTTCATTTGATCCTGCATCTCTGCCTCATAAATTCAAAATTCTACGGAAACGATCCCACTCACCCGGGCTGCCGCCACGAAACCCGGAGGCGCTACGCGAATCACGCCCTCCCTACAAAGAGGAGTCTCCAAGACTGACGGTCGCCGAGCGTTCGATAAAGCCGCCACGCTGATCCGGCACGATCTCGGTCAATTCGATCCGCTCCTCGGAGATACGCCGGACCTTACCATTGTTCTCGCCCATGTAGTTTCCCGGACGCACTCGATAGATCGTACCGCTTTTGGCCTGAACCAGCGCCCACATGGTGTTGTCCTTATCCAGCGTTCCCACCATGCGCAGGGTATCGAGCGGAAAAGCCTCCAGTTCTTCCTTGCGCCTCAAGGGGTCTGGACGAACTCCATTGTCAGCCGTGCTGACCGGGCCGCTTTCCGCCGACTCGACAATCTCGAACGGGTTGCGGCGATTGTCGTCCTGATAAAGATAGGTATCGACCTGCTTGATCGACGGGATCGGGTCGATCGGAGGTGCCTTGCGCGCTTTCACCTCGGCAATATAGGATCGCAGATCGCTCATATTATCGCTTGTACAGCCAACAAGAAACACCACGAGCAGCAACAGGGAGAAACCTGTGACCCGGTTTACAGCTTCTGCCATACGCATCGTATATTCGCCTCCCATCAGCCTTCTTCATCCAGGTAACGATAGGTTTTCGCGGTCGCCTCCATGATCAGCTCGCCCTTCTTGTTCGGGTCCGTCGAGCCCCGGTTGGCGGGTTGCGCATGGATATTGATATCATGGATGGTAACGATTCGGGGCAAGCCGGCCAGACCGCTGACAAATTTGCCGAACTCGTGATAGTCACCCACCACACGTAACTTGATCGGCAATTCCGCATAGAATTCTTTTGGGATCTCGCCCTGGGGCTGGAAGAGTTCGAACTCGAGACCGGAAGCCAAGCCCATCTGCGATACATCCACCAGCAGTTCGGCAACCTCGGTCTTGTCCGGCAATTGGCGAAGCATGGCCCCAAACGACTCCCGCATCTCGTCCAGCTGTTGTTTATACTTTTCCAGGTTTGCGGCCTTCGCCTGCTTCTCTTCGAAACTCTTACGCAGATCCAGCTCTTTCTTTTCGACACGATCTAGATTGATATACTGCTCCTTGGTATCGAGGAAGTACCAAGCCACGCCGACGGCAATGCACAATAACAGCACCAGCATGGCCTTGACCGGCCAAGGCCATACACCGATATTGCTCAGATCCAGATCATTTAGCTCATCCATATTCATTCGGCGCCCTCCTCCTCGCTCGCTGGCGATTTCTGCTGTAGCACCAGCACGAAGCTATTGTATTCCGCAGCTGGATTCTCTGCCTTGTTTTCAATGATTTGCAGCTTAGGGTTACCCAGCCAGTCGGATGCCTCGACGTTACGCATGTAGGCGGAAACCCGGGCATTGGACTGCGCGCGCCCCCTCACGGTCAACACATTACCTTGCTGCACGATGCTACTGAGCACGACACCATAAGGAAGCGTATTCACCAGCTCATCGAAGACATGCACGATCTCCGGCCGACTGGCTTGCAGTTGCTGAATAATATCCATGCGAGCCAGCAACTGAGACTTGGTCTTCTCCAGATCCTGAATCTCGCGAATCCGGCTGTCGACAAGTGAAATCTCTTGCTTCAAGAGGTTGTTGCGCCGATTTTGTTGTTCGATCTGCCAATCCACCAGCATATGCCAGCCAAACAACGCGCCCAACGTTACCAAAACGGCGGCAAGCATCATCGCCAAAAACTCGTTGGTGCGCCGCTTACGCAGTGTTTCACGCCATGGCAGAAGATTGATATTCGCCATCAGCCAAAGCTCCTTAAAGCCAAGCCACAGGCGATCATCAACGCCGGGGCATCATTACTCAGTGCCTGAGGTTTCACCTTGGAGGAAACAGACATCTTCGCGAAGGGGTTGGCGATGGAGGTTCCGACCCCGAGTTTCTCTTCAACCAGATCATCGATTCCGGGAATCGATGAACTGCCACCCGCGAGTACGACTTGGTCGACCCGATTGTATGTGCTCGCAGAAAAAAAGAACTGCAACGAGCGACTCACCTGCATGGCCATGGCCTCCTTGAACGGGTCCAGCACCTCCGGAATGTAATTGTCCGGCAACCCCCCCTGACGTTTTGCCATGCCGGCCTCTTCCAGAGACAACCCATACCGCCGCTGAATCTCCTCGGTCAATTGCTTGCCGCCGAAATTCTGCTCGCGCGTGTAGATGATGCGACGGTTATGCAGTACGTTCAGCGTCGTGGTGACGGCGCCTATATCGACAACCGCAACGGTCTGATCCTCCCCTTGTTCTGGCCAACTGTCATAGAGTTGAGTGCAAGCCCTTTCCAGCGCGTAGGCTTCGACATCCACTACCTCAGCCACCAGACCTGCGATATCCAGCGCCGCGACGCGGTCCTCGACGTTTTCCGCTCGCGAAGCCGCCAGCAGCACTTCGACGAGTTCGGGATTCTTGTCGGAGATGCCGAGAACCTCGAAATCGATATTGACTTCATCGAGTGGATAAGGAATGTACTGATCCGCCTCCAACTCTATCTGGCTTTCCATTTCCTGTTCGCTGAGCGCGGCGGGCATGGTGATCACCTTGGTGATCACCGCCGAACCGGATACCGCGACGACTGCCCTCTTGGATCTGGCGTTCGCCCTTTTGACCACGTTACGCACCGCCTGCCCAACGGCATCGACATCTGCGATATTCTTCTCCACCATCGCATTGGCCGGCAACGGTTCCACCCCGTAACTCTCGACCCGATAATTAGCTCCGGAACGACCGGACCCCTTGCTGAGCTCCAGCAATTTCACGGCAGTCGAACTGATATCCAGCCCAACGAGTTGTGTGTGTTTTGCATCGAACGGCCACATGCTATTGATAGAAGTCCTGGGTTAGTGAGGGGGAAGTATGTCGCGAGAAATCAAACAAGTTCTGCCACTATATAGCATCACGCAAATCAATGTGAAGCCCTTTCTTGACGCAGCCAGCGAAGAGGGATAGCGCCACCCCGGTTACCGCAAAGCCGCCGGAAAAGCACGACTTGAGAACTTCCCAGCATCGCGAGACAATACGCCAACTGCCATCGACAAGCAGCTTTGTCCCCACGCCCGTGAATGCGTCGCCAGCCGCCAAGTCTACGGCCAGCCCCACGTTTCTTGCATGATGCAACCTTGATACTGTGAACCAGTCCATGAAGTGGCCTATTAAAACGCTGAAGTTTCTATTCATCTCGAGTGTTGTTGCCGTCCTTGTCGGCATCGCTGTCGCCTATGGTCTTTACCGTCATTTCGAACCCCAGCTACCCGCCGTCGACAACCTGCGAGACATTCGCTTCCAGGTTCCGCTTCGGATATATACCGCCGATGACAAACTGCTCGCGGAGTTTGGGGAAAAGAAACGCATCCCGGTTGCCTATGACGCCATCCCCAAAACCCTGGTGCAGGCATTCCTTGCCGCCGAGGATGCACGTTTCTTCGATCACCCCGGGGTGGATTATCAAGGCCTACTCAGGGCCGCCACCCAATATGCCCTGACCGGCAAGCGCCGACAGGGCGGCAGTACGATCACCATGCAGGTTGCGCGCAACTTCTATCTGTCTCGAAAGAAGACCTTTACACGCAAACTCAACGAAATCTTTCTAGCGCTCAAGATCGAGCATGAGCTATCCAAGGAAGACATCCTGACGCTATACCTGAACAAGATCTATCTCGGCAACCGAGCCTATGGCGTCGCCGCCGCAGCCCAAGTCTATTACGGCAAATCACTCGCCAACTTGACCCTTGCCGAAACCGCGATGATAGCCGGCCTGCCAAAAGCGCCGTCGCGTTTCAATCCAATCATCAATCCGGCACGCGCCCTTGAACGCCGGTCCTACGTTCTCAAGCGCATGCGCGAGCTTGGCGCTATCGACGAAGCCAGCTATCGACAAGCAGACAGCGCGCCACTGACGGCCAGCCTGCATCGCACCAAGACAGATATCGCGGCCCCTTTCGTTGCCGAGATGGTGCGCACGACCCTATACAAACAGTTTGGCGAAGCCATCTACTCGGATGGCTACACAGTCAAAACGACGCTTGACGGCACGCTGCAGAACGCCGCCCAACAGGCATTGCTCAACGCTCTCGACGCCTATGACCAGCGCCACGGCTGGCGTGGCCCGGAAGCGCATATCGATATCCCCGACATGAGCGACGGCGCGCATCTGATGGCCGAGCTGCAAAAGCGGCCCGAGGTCGGCCGATTACGCCCAGCCATCGTCACCAAGCTTGGCAAGAAGTCGGTTAGCGTTGTCACCAAAACAGGCGATACCGTCGAGTTACCCTGGGCCGGTCTCAAGTGGGCGAGGAAATACCGCTCCGAGGATCGTGTTGGCCCTGCGCCCAGGCAGGCATCGGAGATCCTCGCCATCGGTGATGTCGTCAGAATCCGCCAAGCACATGCCAAGAAAGACTCGACCTATTGGCGGCTCGCACAGATTCCAGCGATCGAGGGCGCGTTTGTCTCCATCGACCCGAACGATGGCGCCATCCTCGCGCTCGTTGGTGGCTACGATTACTACCTCAGTAAGTTCAACCGGGTGACCCAGGCAAAACGCCAGCCCGGATCGGGTTTCAAGGCATACATCTACTCTGCCGCGCTGGAGAACGGCTTCACGCCGGCCAGCATCATCAACGACGCACCGATCGTGCTGGACGATGCCAGCCTGGAAACACAATGGCGTCCGCAGAATTATAGCGGCCGATTCTTCGGCCCGACCCGGCTGCGCTGGGCGTTGACGAAATCCCGCAACCTCGTATCCATCCGCATACTCCGGCGCATGGGCATCGAAAATGCGCTGAAACATATCGCGCGCTTCGGTTTCGACCCGAACGAACTGCCACACAACCTGTCGCTCGCGCTCGGCAGTGGCGCCGTCACGCCACTGGAAATGGCGCGCGGATACGCCGTGCTCGCCAACGGAGGATTTCTGATTCAACCCTACCTGATTTCAAGGATAGACAAGGAAGGAAAAGGCATATTGTCTATCGCCTCGCCAGCGATTGCATCTTCGGCGGACACAAACCACAAACCCGCTCCGCGAGTGATCAGCGCAGAGAACCGTTTTCTGATGTACAGCATGATGCAGGATGTCATCCGGCGTGGCACGGCAACCAAGGCCAAGGTGCTCAAACGCAAGGACCTGGCCGGCAAGACCGGCACTACCAATGATCAGGTGGACGCCTGGTTCAATGGCTACAATCAGTCGATTGTCGCCATCGCCTGGGTAGGCTTCGATAACCCGAGGGCACTGGGACGGGGAGAGGTAGGCGGCCGCGCGGCGCTGCCAGCGTGGATCGAATTCATGCGTACCGCGTTAAAGCGCATTCCGGACAGCCCGCCAACGCCGCCGGACACACTGAGCCGAATCGCCATCGACCCCAAGACCGGAGAACGCGCCCGCCCCGATCAAAAAAACGCCATTCTGGAATACTTTCGACCCGGTAGAGCACCCGCCGCGCCCTTTATCGTCCGGGACAAGGGAGACGCGGGCAACCGAGTGATCACCCCCGAGGACACCGACGATATCTTTTGAGTAGACCGAGAAAATCCATGAATCTCGCCCGCCCTCATCCGTCTATTTGTCAATACACCGTGCAATCATCACCCGAACGATCATGATGGAAACAGCCCCCCCGCCGTCATGAAAATTATCTATGATTCAACTGCGGGATGCCCAAGGCAAGGCACTGGACATGCGCCCGACATTTCCAGCATTCCCACCTCCCCGTGGATTATGCAGAGGCGAACCCCACAAGGACGTATTCACGGCATTCCTGCGGACGAAACACAGGCAACCGACCATGGACTTTTTCAACGAAGGAACCGGAAAATGCGATTTCCCGGTTCCTTCATTTTCAATGACTTGCAGTCATCGAAAATGGCAGTACATTCCTGTACCGCACACAGGCCATTGAAAAATGCCATTTTTCAATGGCCTGCCAACGCCTGAAATTTCTGAGTGAACCCAGAATGAGCAACGATCCAGGTAAAACCGGAAACACCGTGCTCCCGATACAAGCACCCGATTCGCCGCGCCAATCACAAAGACTTGCGCTCAAGGTGATGCGGGCGTTTGCGGCCTTTCGCCCCCGCTTGATCGGCTGGCTGGCCAACGACGTGGAGGTCAGGCACGCCCCGGTGCAACTACTGTTGCACGCCGACACCGCCGAGTTTGTCATTATCGCGATGATGGAACAGGGCATCCATTATCGCGAAGCCGAATACAGGCTACATTTCTCCGACGGCAGCCAATACGCCGCGCCCAGCTTCCATTTCAGGATGGAGGAACAGTCTGTGGAACTGATCGTTAACGATGAAAGGCATCAGCGCAAGGGCGCTCCGATCGACCCACGCAGCCGCAAGCCAAAGTCGGGACTCTCGCTGAAAGCGCTCGAAAGCACACTCCAACATCAGGGATAAATCTCACGAAGCCCGGCGCGGATGCTTCACTCGGCGCCAGAATCGTCCCAGAGAGATTTTCGCCCAAAGCGGCGAGATGATCGCGCGGGATCTTGGATTTGCGGGGGGGGGGGGGATTTTGCGAAGGAGCAGAATACCGGGTGTATTTCCAACTGAGCAAAATTCGTTGCAGATTCAAAGAACGGGCGAGGACTCGTCGATCCGGTGAGACATGCAGGCTACCCAAACCTCGGAATTATCACATGTCCACTGAAGCTCCTGCCGGTGTTACTCGTCGTTATGGAGCCATGGCCCCTCGGCGAACGAAATAGCACGCACACTTCAATCCGACGTTCGGCTGGCCGCAGCTATAGCAGGCTGTCGAAAAATGGCATTTTTCAACATGCCTGTGTACGGTACAGGGATGTACCGCCATTTTCGATGACTGCAAGTCATTGAAAATGAAGGAACCGGGAAATCGCATTTTCCGGTTCCTTCGTTGGAAAAGTCCATGGAAGGACTTTTCAACATCCTGATAGGGCATATCAAAAAATCGAGATGCCCGAGTGGGACAGGGATATTCCACCCTTTTCGATCACGATAAGTGATTGAAAATGTGAGCAAAGAGGACATCGTATTTTTTCTTTGCGACGAGAAAAATGCTATGGAAGGAATTTTTCGATATCCCCTATAGATACAGAGGCACCCCAGCCTTGGCCCACTCAAGGCTTCGAACGAGCAAAAAGCTTGCCTGAGTAGCCACGAGGCGGACGAATACGCATCAACGCTCAGCAATCGGGACGTAGTCGCGCTGGGTCGCGCCGGTATAGAGCTGCCTGGGCCGCCCGATACGCTGCCCGGGATCACTGATCATCTCCATCCAATGGGCAATCCACCCCGCTGTACGCGCGATCGCGAACATCACGGTAAACATGCTGGAAGGAATTCCGAGGGCTTGATAGATGATACCGGAATAGAAATCAACATTCGGATACAGCTTGCGCTCGACAAAGTATGGATCCTTGAGCGCAATCTCTTCCAGGCGCAATGCGAGTTCAAACTTCGGGTTGTCCGGATCCGCCAGCTTTTCCAGCACCTCATGACACACAGAGCGAATAATCTTGGCGCGAGGGTCGTAGTTTTTATAAACGCGATGCCCGAAACCCATGAGGCGGAATGGGTCACTCTTATCCTTGGCCTTCACGATGTACTTATCGATGTTGTCGGTATGCCCAATCTCGTCCAGCATGGAAATCACGGCTTCGTTCGCGCCGCCATGCGCGGGCCCCCACAGCGAGGTTATCCCCGCGGCGATACACGCAAACGGGTTTGCGCCAGAACTCCCCGCGAGCCGTACCGTGGAGGTGCTTGCGTTCTGCTCATGATCCGCATGTAACAGAAACAGTAGGTTCAGCGCCTTTTCAGCCACTGGGTTCGGCTCATAGTCGTCGCAGGGCGTGGCGAACATCATGCGCAGGTAGTTGCCGACATAGGACAGGTCATTACGTGGATAGATCAGCGGCTCTCCAACATTGTGCTTATAGCAAGCCGCCGCGATGGTCGGCATCTTTGCGATCAGCCGGTGCGCGCAGATCTCGCGATGACGTGGGTTGTGGATATCCAGGGAATCGTGATAGAAAGCCGACAGCGACCCGACCACGCCAACCATGATCGACATCGGATGCGCGTCATAGTGGAAGCCGTCGAAAAACTGTGTGAGCGATTCATTGATCATCGTGTGATGACCAATCAGCGCGCGAAAATCGAGCAAGGCCTGAGCAGAAGGCAGATCGCCATACAGCAACAGATAAGCCACCTCCAGAAAATCGCTGCGTTCAGCCAACTGCTCGACCGGATAGCCACGATAACGGAGAATGCCCTTCTCTCCATCGATATAGGTAATGGCACTTTCGCAGCTGGCGGTGGACATGAAACCGGGATCGAAGGTCAGCAACCCCGTCGTCTGAAACAGCGACGAAATATCCACTGTGATCGGCCCATCCGTGCCTTCGCGCATGGGCAGATCGATCGATCCGCCTGTCTCGTTGTTCGTCAGCGTAAAGCTTTTTTCGGACATATCCTGCCTCCGGAAACCAAGTCGCGCAAGATTACCATTTTGCGGCGCTTCAGACAGCCGGCAGCTTGGCGAGATCCTCCCCAACCGCCGACGTAGAGCGCTGAAAATCAGCATTCTCGTCAGCACTCAGCGGCAACTCGATCACCTGAAACAAACCCTGCTGATTCAGTACTGCGGGTACCCCCATGGCCACATTCGAGGCACCATACTCGCCATTCAGGATAGCGACACAGGGCAACACACGGCTGCGATTGCGCGCTATCGCCTCGACCATGGCGGCAATCGCCGCGCCTGGCGCGTCGTAGGCGCTGCTGTTGCCCCGCAGCGAAAGGATTTCGGCGCCGCCTTCCCGGGTGCGCTGAATAATCTGGCGTAGCTTTTCTTCCTCGATAAAATGCGCGACCGGCACGCCATTCACGGTGCAATAACGCGACAGCGGCACCATCGAATCCCCATGGCCGCCCAGGACGATGGTTGTTATGTCACGCGAGGAAAAACCCGTTTCCATGGCAATAAACGCCGCCATGCGTGAAGCATCCAGCACCCCGGCCTGACCAAAAACACGTTCACGTGGCCAACCGGTACGCTGCCATACGCGGTAGGTCAGCACATCGACAGGATTGGAGACCACCAGTACCATGGCATCCGGTGCATGTTCGAGCATCTCGTCACAGATCGGATCGATGATTGCCAGATTCGCTTCCAGCACGTCCGAACGTGACATCCCGGGCTTACGTGGAAATCCGGCGGTGATGATGATCAGGTCGGCATTCCGCATCGATGAAGGGGTGTTGCTGCCGGTCACCAGGGTATCGAAGCGAAACAACGGCGCGGTCTGGTAGATGTCCAGCGCCACGCCCTGCGGCACGTCCTTGCGGATATCGATCAGCACCAACTCGCGGCACAAATCCTGTTCCGCGATAATCTGCGCCGCGGTTTCACCCACGCGCCCCGCCCCTACAATCGCGATCTTTTGCATACGCCCTCCTCCGAGTCAATCTCCCGAGTCAAACCGCCGCCAGCCAAGCAAGATCAGCAGCCGGAAAGACACCTCGCGCTTTTGATCATAGTTCAACGCGAATACGTCGTCAGCCTGGAATCGTCAGCGGTATCTGTCCGGTAACAGAAAACGCGCAACACCTGTCTCGACGGCCGCTCTCGCCACAGCGCCGGATACCACTGCTTTCAAACGGGGATCGAGCGGCTTCGGGATAATATAGGAAGGGCCGAACGACAAGGTATCGAGGCCATAGCTCGCCAATAATTTCGCCGGAACCGGCTCATGAGTCAGCGCCTTAAGGGCATGCACCGCCGCGGCCTGCATCTGATCGTTGATACAGCAGGCGCGGACATCCAGCGCCCCTCGAAAGATAAACGGGAAGCCCAACACGTTGTTCACTTGATTGGGGTAATCACTGCGACCCGTCGCCATGATGAGATCACTCCGCGCCGCTTCCGCCAACTCCGGACGTATCTCCGGAACCGGATTGGAGAGCGCGAATACGATTGGCCGAGGCGCCATCGAGGACAGCATCTCCGGACTGACCAGGTCGGGGCCCGATACGCCAATAAACACGTCGGCGCCTGACATGGCATCCCGCAGGGAGCGACACGCAGAATCCGCCGCCACCCCCCACTTGAATGGATTCAGATCCTTTCTTCCCGTGTGAATGACACCGTTGCGATCCAGCACAAGGATATTGCCACGACGCGCCCCCAAACAGGTCAACAGACGCACCGACGCGATCCCGGCAGCCCCCGCGCCAAGCACGACGATGCGAACATCCTCCAATACCTTGCCCTGCAGCTCCAAGGCATTGAGCAGACCGGCGGCAATGATGATCGCGGTGCCATGCTGATCATCATGGAAAACCGGGATATCCAGTCGATTCACCAGCGCTTGTTCGATCTCGAAGCAATGGGGCGCGGCAATATCCTCCAGATTGATACCGCCAAAGGTATCCGCGATATGAACGACAGTCTCGATGAAGGACTGTGGATTATCCACATTCACCTCGATATCGAACACATCGATATCGGCAAAGCGCTTGAACAGCACACCCTTGCCTTCCATCACGGGTTTACCCGCCAATGCCCCGGTATTACCCAGCCCAAGAACCGCCGAACCGTCGGTGATCACTGCGACCAGATTACCCTTCGCGGTATATTTGTACGCGTTCAACGGGTCCCTGACGATCTCTCGTACCGGCTCGGCAACACCAGGGGTATAGGCCAGCGCGAGATCCTCGGGACTGTCCGCCGGCTTGGTCAACGTCATCGCAATCTTCCCCGGCGTCGGACAGGCATGGTAATCAAGCGCCGCCGCGTTCAGCGCGCTATCAATCGATTTCCCGTCATCCGTTGACATAAGCTACCCCCCGCCCACCACGCAATTGCACCACGCTTGAAGATGTCTTCACCAAAGCCGTGAACAGCCACCAGCCGATGCAGCGAGGGAAGCTCGAAGGTGGAACCCCAGAGTCACTCGCCCCGCCAGCGCCTCGAAATAAAAAAGGCACCCGATGGGTGCCTATTGCGCGAGCGATCGAAGCAAGCATCAACGGCTGTATCTCTTGCGAAATTTATCGACCCGACCAGCGGTATCCATGATCTTCTGCTGCCCTGTATAGAAAGGATGGCAGGCAGAGCATACCTCGATATGCAAATCACGACACAAAGTAGACCGAGTAACGAATTGGTTACCACAACTGCATTTGACTTCGATTGACTTGTATTCTGGATGAATATCCGGTTTCATGATCGCCTCGGAATACTGTAGCGGAACAATTACGGTGAACCGGGAATTATACCCAATTACCCCCAAAACAACAACTCAACAATATGACACCAAATCCCGTCGGCAATCGAGCAGAATGATTCGTGAGGCATGCAAGGGAACGCACGCAAAAACCCGACGTTCGACTGGCCGTGGCTTTAACAGGATGTTGAAAAAGTCCTTCCATTGAACTTTTTCAACTACGGAACACCTCTGTACCACACACAGGCCGTTGAAAAATGCCATTTCTCAACGGCCTATTAATTCTCGCCAATACACCGGCGGGGGTACTCTCGCACCCCACGCGCCAATCGTCTCGCGCGGGACAATAAGGCCGACTTCAACCGGTGACCTCGCTCCAATCGATAATCGAGCCAATATGCAATCAAATCTCGCTGTTGCGGCTTCACCCAGACATCGAAGCCCGCCGCTCTCACCTGCTCCGCCCTACGCTTGGCGTTGGAAACGCGTGAATACAACCCAAGGGAGATTGCTCGCGCGAGTGTGCCAGTCTGGAACAGCCAGGCATCGTCAAAGCCGCGCCTGTTCAATGCCATCAGCATGTCCGATGCTTCCTCATCGGTCTGACGCGGAGGCATCAATACCCAATAACCGGACAAATCAGACTGGGTTGTGCGCCGCTGACTGGCCGCAAGATGGGTTTCAGCCATCTGACGAGCAACGATTTCCGCTTCGTCCCTGGTCGGGAAAGGCCCCAGTGTTCGACATGGAGTATCCGAAAAACGCAGCCCCTTGGTAACACCCGGCAATACCGAGGGCGCCTTCAAGGTCGAACCTCCCCGCGCCACGGGCAGCAGGGATGGAAGAGAACGTTGCCTGGATACCGGTTCTCGCCCATCCGAAACCTTCGCTACCGCAACCCGTTCGGAAACTGGCTTTGGCCGCGTGGTCGTCTTCTCCGCATTGGATTCGCCAAGACGCTTGACCTCCGAAACCAGCAGCAGTGATGCACCGCCAACCTCATTGTCAGGCATCTCCAGCGTCGGGCGCGTGGTCCCCCATCCGAATACAAGCACGTTCAACAACACCAGCACCCCCACCATCCAACTCATGATGAAGCGCTCTCGTCGCCCACCCTCATTAACCCTTGTAAAACCAATAATGGCTCAAAACGTGACTCAAATGGAAGAATTCGCCGCACCTGCTCACCGTCGCCACCCGTTATCCAGACACACGGTGGTGGCTGAAACATCATCATGGCCGCATGCACCGCCGCGCGAATCGCCGTGCTGATGCCAGCATCGATACACTGCTGAGTGGATGAACCCAAAGTAAAACACGGCGAAATCTCACGCACACTCAGTCCAAGATCGTCCCGAAAATACGTCATCATGAACGCCAAGCCAGGCAGAATCATACCACCCAGATGCTGGCCATCGGCGGACACCGCATCTATCGTAATTGCCGTACCGGCATCCACCACGCACACCGATCGTTCCGAGTATTTATATGCCGCAATCATCGCAAGCCATCGATCAACGCCAAGTTCATATTCTCGCTCGTAACCACAATGAATCAAGGTAGACCGCCGACAAGTGTCGATTATCGTCGGCGCAATTCCCCAAAAAGCCTCGAAAGAATCGATGAGTTGACCATCCCGTCGCGCAGAAACCGTCGAGACAAGCACATCACGAAGCCCCTCGCAGGCGGCAGAAACCCGGATTGCCTGCTCATGCCCCCAGTTTGCTCGGTCGATAGCCAGCAGTGAGCGAAGACCACGATCGTCCTGACAAGCAAACTTGATCCGCGTATTTCCGATGTCGATAAGCAATCGGGACAAGGCTATGCTCCAGAGGCACCTCGGTTCCGCCGCAAGCTTATCTCGCCACCCGAGAGGACATGAACTTGTCCGCCAACGTTCACGAGCGCCGAGCCAGTCGAATCGACGCCAAGATAGACACCGGTACTCGTGTCCTTTCCACGAAACACATTAACCTCAAGTCCCGACAAAATATCAAGGCGTTGCCAATCGGCATGAAAATGGGCAAACCCATTCTCCATGTACAAGGACAGCATGCGAAACAGCACCGCCAGGATGGCAGCCGCGATGTGATTTCTATCGACCCTTCGGGATAATTCCTTCAATGACGCGAAAGGCTGGGAGATCCTCCTCCCATGAGTCTCATCCAGATGACAATTCAAGCCAATCCCTATAACAATACTTACCGGCCCGTCGGCTTCTCCAGCCACTTCGACAAGAATGCCGCCCAATTTACGTGCTTCCCAATACAAATCGTTCGGCCACTTCAAACCAATCCCCGAAAACCCCAGGCTCTTCAACGCATCGACGACAGCGAGACCGACGATCAGGCTCAAACCGCCCAGCCGGCGCATCGAACAATCAGTACGCCAACCGACGGACATGAGAATATTTCGTCCGAACGGTGATACCCATTCCCGTCCGGATCTGCCCCGCCCAGCAGTCTGTCTTTCG
>JALSSX010000062.1 GCA_026984055.1 Sedimenticola sp.
CGCTATCTGGAGTATATCGATTGGATCGAACGCCTGCCGGAACACCACGACGGCGTCATCATCGCCAACGAAGTGCTCGACGCCATGCCGGTCAGCCGCTTTCTGCACACCGGTGCCGGCCTGATGGAGATGTTCGTCGACGACAAGGAAGGGAAGCTGAAGAGCGTCTGGCATCGCGTCCAGACACCCGGGTTGGCGGCATTCATCGAGGAGAATGTGCCACTGGACAGCCTGCCGATACCCTACCTCTCGGAGGTCGCGCCGCGCGCGGCCGCATGGATCGACGCCATCGGCCGGATACCCGGTCGCCGGCTGATGTTGTTGATCGACTACGGGTATCCTCGCGGTGAATACTATCTGCCCGAGCGCGATCAAGGTACATTGATGTGCTACTTCCGCCACCAGGCACATGAGGATCCTCTGCGCCATCCCGGGATTCAGGACATCACCGCGCACGTCGACTTCACCGCGGTGGCGCGTGCCGCGCAGGCCGCCGGAATGACTGTCGCGGGCTATACCAGCCAGGCCAATTTCCTGCTTGCCAGCGGCCTGGAGGCACAGTTGGCGAAACAGGATCCGGAGGACACCGCGCAATGGATGGAAACCGTGCAAGCAGTAAAAATCCTGACCCTACCGAGCGGCATGGGCGAGCGCTTCCGCGTCATGGCGCTGACTCGTGGCATCGACGATGCACTCGATGGCTTCCAGCTTCGCGACCTGCGCGATCGCCTGTAGCCCCATCACTTGCCAAGGAAATCACCGGGCAAGAGCTTCCGATACCAAGTATAGCGCGCCCGCATGCGCCGACCGGACAGCTCCGGCGACATCACCGCATCCAGCGGTGTCGGCGTAATATCCAGCCTCAACAGACCATTGATCTCACATACACTGGGCTTCTGTAACGAGAGAAAATTATCCATCGAGAACGGCTTTCCTGGCAACCAACCGAGGACACGCGCCTGCAGGCGAGACAAGCCAGCGCCCAAGCCGATGATCTTCTTGCGCATGCCGAGTCGCTCGGCGGTGTACGCCACGACCTCGCGCAATGTCATCACTTGCGGGCCGCACAACTCGTAGACCTCACCGATAGTATGCGATGAGCGCGCCGAACGCAGAAAAGCCTCGGCTACGTCACCGACGTAGACCGGTGCGAAACGCGCCTCCGGACAAGCCAATGGCAGCGGCCCGGGCAGTCGCAACAATGACGCAAAACGGTTGAAGAAGCTGTCGTCCGGTCCGAAGATCACCGATGGCCGGAACATGGTCACACCGACATCCCGCGTCGCCGCCCGCCATACCGCCTCCTCGGCGCGCCCCTTGGAGCGCAGATACTCGCTGGGACCATCCGGGTCGGCATTCAACGCGCTCATGTGCAACAGGCGCTTCACCCCCGCCGCCTTGCAGCTCTCGGCAACCGCCGCTGCAATACCGACATGCACCGTTTCGAAATGCCCGCCGAAACCGTTGTTCAAGATACCGATCAGGTTGACAACGGCATCGTAGCCCTCGAACAACCGGGTCAACTCATACCTATCGAAGCTGGACACCGGCACGACACGCACGCCGCCGAGTTGCAGTTCGCGATGCCGATGCGGATAGCGTGTCGCCACACTGCAACGCATGCCGGCGGCGCCAAGGCGATTAACCAGATGGCCGCCGACGAAGCCGCTGCCACCCAGGATACAGACTGTTTCTATTTTCATGCTCTACAACTTCTATTTATTTCTTCGTGACTGCTCAACGAGTAGATTTACCGGATATTGAAAAGGCTCTCCATGGACCTTCTTTAAACACGGAAGCGAAGCGAAACGATAAGATCGTTCGATCCCTTCATTCATCCCGATCCCGCATCCGCTGACAAAAGGTGCGTTCGTCGGGGTGCTCCACCGCATCGCTGATCGCCGTGATGAAGTCACTGAGCTCCCCGGCGTCGAGACATTCGGTGATCTTCATCAGCAATAGCGGATCGACCTGGGCATAGACCACCCGACCATCACTCAGATTGACCGTCACGCCGGCGCCGGTATAGCTGGAGGCATCCTCCGCGCCGCCCTCGACCAGCTCCCGATCCAGGTCCATCATCCGGTCGTAGTAGTCCTCGATACGCTGGGCAAGCGCGTCGTCCAAATCCTCGGGGATGCCCACCAGCCAGCCATCGTCATTGGTCTCCGGCCTGGGCAAGACGCCCTGCTCGCGCACATAGGCGACAAAGCGGTCGAACGGGGACCGATTGAAGAAGATATATTCCAGCATGACGCGAATCCACGACGGGGTCTGCTGATTCTACACCGAAACCCGCCGTCAGGATGAACAGGATACTTCGATCCCACGCGCCCACGCCGGCGGAGACGACGCGTAGGCATCCATCCCAGGCTGCTCATCAAATGGCCTGGCCAGCAGGCGGCGCAACCGTTCGATCTCACTGAAATCACGCTGACGAGCCTTTTCTATCGCTTGTTCGGCAAGATAATTGCGCAGGATATATTTTGGATTGACTCGCTTCATCGCGCGCGCCCGCGCGTCGTCCTGGCTGTGCTCCGCGCGCAAGCGCTGGCGATAGTGCTCCGCCCAGGCGTCGAAGGCAAAGGGATCGGCAAACTCTGCACCCGCCGCGCACCGCGCGCGCTCGTCATGGCTGGAGAAATCACTCAAGGCGCGAAAGAAGCGCGTATGGTCGGCCCGGTTGGCCGCCATCAGTTTCAGCAATTCCGCGAACAATACCGGATCGCGACCGTCCTCGGAGACCAGACCCAGCTTGTCGCGCAGCCCGTGGATATAGGCATCCATAAATACCTTCTCGAAATCACCCAAGACCTCGTTCGCCAACGCCCCGGCGGCATCGCCATCCTCGGGATGCAGCAGCGGTAGCATTGACTGCGCCAGGCAACTCAGATTCCACAACGCGACCTGTGGCTGCTTGTCGAAGGCATAGCGTCCCTGGTGATCGGAATGGTTGCAAACGAAACCGGGCTCATAGGTATCGAGAAAACCGAACGGTCCATAGTCCAACGTCAGACCAAGCACCGACATATTGTCGGTATTCATCACTCCATGCGCAAAACCGACCAGTTGCCAGCGCGCAACCAGCCGGGCAGTGCTGGCGACCATCTCGCGCAGCATTTCGACATAAGGGTTGCGATAGCCAGAGACATGCTGAAAATGCCGTTCCAGCAACCAGTTCGCAAGCTCCCAGACCCCACGATACTGTCCGGAATGAAAGAAGTATTCAAAGGTGCCGAAGCGGATATGCGTCGGCGCCAACCGGGCCAATACCGCTGCGGTTTCGATCTGTTCGCGATACACCTCTTCGTCGCTGCCAACGATACACAGCGCGCGCGTCGTCGGGATGCCTAGCCCATGCATCGCCTCGCCGCACAGATATTCACGAATCGTTGAACGCAATACCGCGCGGCCGTCGCCATCGCGGGAATAACGCGTCTGGCCAGCGCCCTTCAACTGCACCTCCCAGGCCTCTCCGCGCTGGTTGGTCACCTCGCCGAGCAGGATAGCGCGACCGTCGCCGAGCCGGGGAACATAATGACCGAACTGATGGCCGGCGTAACACATTGCCACCGGCTTGGCGCCCTCCGGCACCCGGTTGCCGGCAAACACAGCGATAAAGTCAGGATCGGCCGACGCCGCCACGTCCATATCCAGCAACGCCATCGCGTCCGGGTTGACATCGATCAGATAGGGCGCGGGCAGTGGTGTCGGGTCCACCCGAGTGAAGAAGTCATCGGGCAGTCGGGCATAACCATTGGAGAATCTCGAAATCATCCCCCATGCTGAAACGCGGGCGCGCTTTTGGCAACCCCGGAACGCGTGCGGAAAGCCTCGCGCCACGCCAGCACCGGGTATTGCGCCAGCCCAATCAGCACCGCCAGCAGCAGGTGCGCAACAGCATAGCGCCACATCAACACACTCGCGTGGACATAGTTATCACGATCAGGACTGAACAGAAACTGCATCGCCGAAAACACCTTGCCATACTTGTGAATCGAAGGTTCGGTAGCCCACGCAAGCAACCACCAACCCAAGGGCAGCGAAAGCAGAAGGAAAACCACCGCCGCCGAACGCCGCCCGACACCGGCCCAGGCCAGCGCCAGCAGGCTGCCTGCCAACCCGAGCAGAAACCACCAGCCCGCCAGCAACAGGCTGGTCCATGCGCCACCCCCGGCACGCATCAACTCGGTCAGGTTATCGGTAGCCGCCTCGTCGACCACCACCCAGTGGCACAGCGGCAGCAGCAGCGCCGCGACCAGAAACCAGCGCGCAAACAGCAAGCCACCGCGATAACGGTTCATCACCCGCCAAGCCAATGCCGCGCCACTGAGCAACAACGACACCGCGCCGAACAACGCGGTGAAACGCAACATACGCTCCAGCTCCGGCGGCCAATCCAATATCGGCGCGCCG
>JALSSX010000063.1 GCA_026984055.1 Sedimenticola sp.
ACACACAGGGGAAGCCGGTTACACCACCTGTATCAGACCGGTGGACTCGTCCAATATGGCACCGCCTGTCGACAAGACGGGCCATCTCGACATATGACAGTTTGCTTGGTTTAGCAGGCCGTTGAAAAATCGCATTTTTCAACGGCCTGTGTGCGCTACAGGGATGTACCGCCATTTTCGATGACGGCAAGTCATTGAAAATGAAGGAACCGGGAAATCGTATTTTCCGGTTCCTTAGTTGAAAGAGTCCATGGAAGGACTTTTTAACATCCTGTTAGCCCCCATGCCTCGCCGGGTGGCGAGATGATCGCGCGACGCGGGTGTATTCCTGTTGAATAAAATTCGTTGTGGATTCATAGAACAAGCGAGGATTCGTCAATCCGATGAGAAACGCGGGTTAGGGCCATGGGATACAACTTATTTGGTCGATCAATGGTCCCATTCCACATCACCACACGACACCGGCGCGCCCCGGAGGTTCTGCTACCATGCGCCAGGCACATTCCTTCTCATTCACCGGTGGCCGCGTTGCGCAAACTGCTCCCTATACCGATTCTCTTGCTCCCAACCCTACTGGCGACCCACTTCTGCCATGCCGCGCCACAGCGGGTGGTGTCGATCAATCTGTGTAGCGACCAGTTACTGTTGCTGCTTGGCGCTCCCTCACAAATCACCTCCATCAGCTACTTGGCGCGCGACCCGAACGCCTCCTGGATCGCGGAACGGGCCGGGCGCTTCCCGGTCAATCACGCTTCGCTGGAGGAGATCATCGGCCTGCATCCCGATCTGATCCTCAGCGGCGCATACACGGATACGTTACTGCGCCGCGCGCTGAAACAGCTTGGTTACCGGGTGGAAAGCATCCCGTTGGCGACGAGTATTGCGGGCATCCGCGACAATATCCGCCGGGTCGCCGCGTTGATCGGCCGGAAATCACAAGGCGAACGCTTGATCGCCGACCTCGACACACGCCTGGCGAAGCTTCGCCAACACCGTTTCTCGCAACGCCCACGCGCGTTGTTCTACCAACCCAACGGCTACACCGCCGGTGATGGCACCTTGCAAGATGAGGCGCTGAGGCTGGCCGGCTGGGAGAATCTCGCGGTGAAGCTCGGCATCCAGGGCTATGCGCCCATCGACCTGGAAAGCCTGCTGCTGGCGCAACCGGAGCAATTCTTCACGTCGCCCTACGCGCCTGGCACGCAATCATTGGCGCAGCATCGCCTGCGACATCCGGCGCTGCGTGCCGTAACCGGCGGCAAACCGATGCGGGTGATGCCGTATCGTTACTGGCTGTGCGGCGGACCGATGATCGCCGACGCGATAGAGCGCTTGCGGCAGGTGCATCCGTGAAACATCCCGCGTTGCTGCTCGGCATGCTGCTTGTCGGCCTGTTCGTGCTGTCGCTGTTCATCGGCAGCAACCCGATTCCTGTGTTTCAGGCGCTGCTCGACCGGCTGCGCGACGTGCCATCGGCAATCGCCATCGTGCTCGCCGAAGTCCGCCTGCCACGCACTCTGATCGCGATCGTCGCCGGTGCGACGCTTGGGCTGTGCGGCGCTGCCTTGCAAGGCTTTCTGCATAACCCGTTGGCCAGTCCAGGGCTGATCGGCACCTCCAGCGGCGCTGCCTTCGGCGCGGTGATCGCGCTGTATTTCGGCTTCGCCGGCGGTTACGGCATCCCATTGGCCGGCATGCTCGGCGCGTTGCTGGCAACCCTGCTGGTGTATCTGATTGCAGGACGCGATGGTGACATGTTGACGCTGATCCTCGCCGGCGTCGCGATCAACGCCCTGCTGACTGCGCTGATCTCACTACTATTGAGCCTCGCTCCCAGCCCCTACGCGGTACAGGAAATCGTCTTATGGATGCTCGGCTCGATCAGCAATCACGGCAGCGACGACGTCTGGCTGATGCTGCCCGGCGCGGTGCTCGGCAGCCTGCTGCTGTTCCGCTGTGGACGCGCGCTGGATGCGCTGACCTTGGGCGAGGATACCGCCATGACGCTCGGGATCGACCTGCGCCATACCCGCGCGCTGCTGTTCGCCGGGGTCGCGCTGGCGATGGGTTCTGTCGTCTCGATCACCGGCGCGATCGGCTTCGTCGGCCTGATCACGCCGCACCTGCTGCGCCCATTGGCCGCGCACCAGCCCGGCCGACTGCTGGCGCTCGGCGCGCTCGGTGGCGCCAGTCTGCTGCTCACTGCCGACATCGTGGTACGCCTGTTGCAACATTTCGGCGGCGCCGAGATCAAGGTCGGCATCGTCACCGCGTTACTCGGCGCGCCGTTCTTTCTGTGGCTGATCCTGCGCCACCGGCGACCAACGACATGAAGGACTTCCGCGCCGACCAGCTCGATGTCGTACTCGACAGCCGCCGGATCCTGAGGGCGATCGACTTGCATGTGCATGCCGGGGAGATGCTCGGCCTGATCGGCCCGAACGGCGCCGGCAAGAGTACGCTGTTACGGGCGCTCGCCGGCGTCCAACCCGCCGCCGGACACATCCGCCTCGACGGCAAGGAACTTTCCACGCTCAACCCACTGGAGCGCGCCCGCCGGATCGCCTGGCTAGCGCAGAACGGCCCGGTGCATTGGCCGATGAATATTGCGCGGATCGTCGCCCTTGGGCGCCAGCCCTGGCACGAGGCGGAAGCGGTCACGCACGAGAAAACCCAGCGACTGCTCGACGCCTGCGCGCTCGGCAGTCTCAGCGAACGACATTACGACACCCTCTCCGGTGGCGAGAAAGCGCGCGTATTACTCGCCCGCGCGCTGGCCGGCGACCCGGAACTACTGCTCGCCGATGAACCCACCGCCGCGCTCGATCTATCGCATCAACTGGAGGTCATGGAACGACTGCGCGCGCACTGCCGGCGCGGCAACGCGGTGATCGTCGTATTGCACGACTTGCGTCTCGCCGGGCACTATTGCGATAGACTACAATTCCTGAAGGACGGCAAAACCCTCGTCAGCGGTCCGCCACGCCAGGTCATCACCTCGCATTGGCTGAAAACCGTCTACGACATCTGCCTGCGCGATGGCCGCGACGCACTGGAAGCTTTCAGCCTGAACTGGAGATTGCGCCACCACGAACATGAGGCATCACCAGACGCCGCCCTTCCAGGACAAAAACAACCCTTAATCGAGGAAGACCCATGACCAACATCGCCAGATCAGTCGGCAAGAGCGGTGCGAATCGCCCCGTGGATGTCGTCAAGATACAGAACCTGATCAACAACAACGACAGCTATACCAATCTGACCTCGCCACTGCCGGTCAACGGCATCGCGGATGCCACACTGAGCGATGCCATCACGGCCTTCCAGAACAACCATCCGGACCTAAAGACCAGCGACGGTCGAGTCGATCCGCGTGGCAAGACCCTGAAGGCATTGAATCAATACAATAACAAGGAAAAACAATGCCGTAGCTACTATCCGATCTGGTTCAGCAACCTACGCTTGCAGAAAAACTTCGATATCACGCATTTTCTCACGCTCTACGCCAAGCAGTTTCCTCGCCATGCCTTGACGGGCACGCGTCACAGCGGCCTGAAGGCACTGCTGCAAGCCCTGGTCACCGACACCCAGTTGGACAACATCCGCTGGGCCGCCTATATGCTGGCGACCGTCAAGCACGAATGCGCCAACACATGGCAGCCGATCGAGGAATACGGCAAGGGCGCCGGCCGCCCCTATGGCAAGGCCATAAAGGTAACCGATCCGGTGAGCAAGAAGGTCTACACGAACACCTACTACGGACGCGGCTATGTGCAACTGACCTGGGAGGACAACTACAAGAAGATGGATAAGGCACTGGGTTTGCAAGGCGCCGACAGCCTGCGCCTGCATCCAGAAAAAGCATTAGAAGCGAAAACCGCCTACCGCATCATATCCCATGGCATGCGTAACGGCAGCTTCACCGGCAAGAAATTGTCCAGCTATATCGTTGGCACTTCGGCGGACTACTTCAATGCCCGCCGGATCATCAACAGCACCGACCAAGCGCTGCTGATCAAGGGATACGCCGAGGAACTCGAATTCCTGCTGAGGTTCTGCAATGGCAAATAGACCCGCGTCGATTCTCCTGTCGGGCCTTGGCTTGCTGTTTCTGGCCGCCTGCGCCACACCACGACCGACGACGAAGAACGCACCGCTAGCCCGGGTTTCTCACCGGCCGTCTACTGCGGCGGCCCAATCGCACGCCCTGACTGGCGTTCGCTCGGTCGGGATGCTCGACGTAGCGTCGGCTACGCCTGCACGTCCCTCGGTCGCGAACGCCAGCCATACCGCACCCTTGAAACACCTCGCAACGAACGCCGGTGAGAAATCCGGGCTAGCACGGCAACCCTCGGCGACGGAGCAACGACTGGCATGGCACCGGAGGCTGAACTGGCCCAAGGCGCGCT
>JALSSX010000064.1 GCA_026984055.1 Sedimenticola sp.
TGCCGGGCGACAACGTCAAGATGACCGTCAAACTCATTGCGCCGATCGCGATGGAAGAAGGGTTGCGCTTCGCCATCCGCGAAGGTGGTCGTACTGTCGGCGCCGGCGTCGTAGCGAAAATAATCGAGTAACAGCAATGTCATCAAACCAGAAGATACGTATTCGTTTGAAAGCTTTTGATCATCGCCTGATCGATCAATCGGCACGCGAGATTGTAGAAACCGCCAAGCGTACCGGCGCGCACGTGCAGGGTCCCATACCCCTGCCCACGCGAAAGGAACGTTTTACCGTTCTGATCTCGCCGCATGTCAACAAGGACGCACGTGATCAATATGAGATTCGGACGCACAAGCGGTTGGTTGATATTGTAGATCCGACCGATAAGACGGTCGATGCACTGATGAAACTGGACTTGGCCGCTGGCGTCGATGTTCAGATTCAGTTGAATTGAGGTAGCGGAACATGGCGATTGGACTGGTTGGAAAGAAGGTCGGCATGACTCGGGTATTCACTTCCGAAGGCGTTTCCGTTCCGGTAAGTGTTATCCAGGTCGAGGCAAACCGCATTACGCAGGTTCGTAACTTGGACAGCGATGGCTATCGCGCCATTCAGGTGACCACGGGGCAGAGGAAGGCTAGCCGGGTGAGCAAGCCGGCTGCCGGACATTTCGCGAAGGCTGGGGTCGAAGCTGGCGTCGGGCTGTGGGAGTTTCGTCTGGATGATGATTCCGCCGAATACGAGCTTGGTAGCGGCTTGCCGTTGGAGATGTTTGAAGCCGGTCAAAAGGTTGATGTTCAAGGTGTCAGCAAAGGTAAGGGCTTCGCCGGCGGCGTCAAGCGGCATAATTTTCGTATGCAGGATGCTACCCATGGTAACTCGCTGTCGCATCGCGCGCCAGGTTCCATCGGCCAGTGTCAGACCCCGGGTCGCGTCTTCAAGGGTAAGAAGATGGCTGGTCACATGGGGAATGCCAAGGTCACCACGCAAAGTCTGGAAGTCGTTCGCGTCGATGCCGAACGAAACCTTATTTTGATCAAGGGTGCGATTCCGGGGGCCAAGCAAAGCCACGTAATCATCAAACCAGCCGTGAAATCTATTAACAAGGGGTGAGTGAGATGGATATCAGCGTACAGTCAAATGGCGGTGCCGCTGGCAGCGTGCAGGTCTCTGATTCGGTGTTCGGCGCGGATTTCAAGGAATCGCTTGTTCATCAGGTCGTTACCGCCTATCTCGCTGGCGCGCGCAGCGGCACCCGCGCGCAGAAATCTCGCTCGGATGTCCGTGGCGGCGGGGCCAAACCCTGGCGTCAGAAAGGCACTGGTCGTGCGCGTGCCGGTACTAGCCGCAGCCCAATCTGGCGAAGTGGTGGGGTGACCTTTGCCGCGCGCCCGCGGAGCTATAAGCAGAAGGTTAACCGCAAGATGTACCGTGGCGCGGTGCGTTCTATCCTGTCTGAACTCCTCCGTCAGGAGCGTCTGCTGGTGTTGGATGAATTCAAGATCGATGCGCCGAAGACCAAGTTATTGGTGGCGAAGTTGAAAGCGCTCGGCTTGAACGATGCGCTCATCGTCACCGATGCCTATGATGAAAATCTGATGCTGGCGGGGCGTAATCTGTATCACGTGGATACTCGGCTGGCGGATGATATCGATCCGCCTAGCCTACTCGCCTTCGACAAGGTGGTCGTCACCACCGGCGCGTTGAAAGCGATAGAGGAGCGTTTGTCATGAACCAAGCCCGATTGATGCGGATTGTTAAATCGCCGCTCGTTTCCGAGAAGAGCGCGGGTGCCGCCGATGCGGCGAACCAGTTTACTTTTCGGGTCGTCACCGATGCAACCAAGCCGGAGATCAAGCGCGCCGTCGAACTGATGTTCGATGTTGAGGTCGTTCAGGTTCGTGTCATGAACGTCAAGGGCAAGGCCAAGCGCTTTGGTCGCACGTTGGGAAAGAGAAATGACTGGCGCAAGGCGATGGTTCGTCTGAAACCCGGTCAGGATATCGATTTTGCGGGCGGCGCGTAAGCGAGCCTGCTTGGTAATACGGGAAATTTACGATGGCTATCGTCAAGACTAACCCTACGTCACCGGGTCGCCGCTTTGTTGTCAAGGTGGTCACCGAGGGGTTGCACAAAGGGGCACCACACGCACCTCTGCTCGAAAAGAAGAGCAAGTCGGGTGGGCGTAATAACAAGGGTCGAATCACAACTCGTCACCGGGGCGGCGGGCATAAACAGCGTTATCGTTTGATCGATTTCAAACGCGACAAGGATGGCGTGCCCGGTATCGTGGAGCGTATCGAGTACGATCCGAATCGTACCGCGCGTATCGCGCTGATAAAATACCAGGACGGCGAGCGTCGCTACATCATCGCGCCCAAGGGGGTATCGGCTGGTGACGAGATTCTCTCTGGAATCGACGCGCCGATCGTGCCTGGAAACTGTCTGCCGCTACGTGGCATCCGTCTCGGTACGCAGATTCATTGCATTGAGTTACGTCCTGGCAAGGGTGCGCAGATTGCGCGCAGTGCCGGCGGTTCGGCTCAGTTGGTGGCGAAGGAAGGTCAGTATGCAACCCTGCGCCTGCGTTCGGGCGAGATGCGCAAGATCCATCTGGATTGTCGCGCGGTCATCGGCGAGGTCGGGAACGGCGAGCACAATCTGCGTTCACTGGGTAAGGCCGGCGCGAGCCGCTGGCGGGGTGTTCGTCCGACGGTTCGCGGTGTCGCCATGAACCCGGTCGATCACCCGCATGGTGGTGGCGAGGGGCGTTCTTCCGGCGGACGTCACCCGGTCAGTCCCTGGGGCGTTCCAACCAAGGGCCACAAGACCCGCACGAATAAACGTACCAATAAGATGATCGTTCGCGATCGTCGTCGTAAGTAATCAGAGGAGGGCCGATACGTGCCACGTTCTATCAAAAAAGGGCCGTTCGTCGACCACCATCTGATGAAGAAGGTCGATGAAGCCGCTGCCAACAACGACCGACGTCCGATCAAGACTTGGTCGCGGCGCTCCATGATTCTGCCGGAGATGGTTGGCTTGACCATTGCAGTTCACAATGGTCGCCAGCATGTTCCGGTGCTCATCTCGGAGAATATGGTGGGTCATAAGCTTGGTGAGTTCGCACTGACTCGTACCTATCGCGGTCATAGTGCGGATAGCAAGTCCAGATAAAGGCGAATTAGTTATGCAGGCTTCAGCAAAATTGAGATTTGCAAGATTATCGGCTCAGAAGGGACGGCTGGTTGCCGACCAGATTCGTGGATTGCCGGTCGAGGAAGCGCTGAACATTTTGATGTTCAGCAAAAAGAAAGGCGCGCAGTTGGTCAAAAAGGTACTGGATTCAGCGATAGCCAATGCCGAAAACAATGAGGGTGCGGATATTGACGAGTTACATGTCTCCCAGGTGATGGTGGATGAAGGCCCGACAATGAAACGTATTCGAGCGCGCGCAAAAGGCCGCGCATCGAGGATACTGAAGCGTACCAGTCACATCGTTGTGACTGTTGCCGAGAAATAAGCGGAGAGCAGCATGGGTCAAAAAGTACATCCAACAGGCATACGCCTCGGTATCGTCAAACAGTGGACTTCGAAATGGTACGCTGATTCGGATAGCTATGCCGATCTGCTGGCCGCGGATCTCTCCGCGCGGGACTATCTCAAGAAGAAGCTGGCGCATGCGTCGGTAAGCCGTATTCAGATCGATCGTCCGGCCAATAACGCGCATATCACCATTCATACCGCTCGTCCCGGCCTCGTTATCGGGAAGAAAGGCGAGGACATCGATATGTTGCGCGCGGAGATGATCAAGCGCCTCGGTATTCCGGTGCATATCAGCATCGAGGAGATACGCAAGCCGGAACTTGACGCCACGCTGGTCGCGGAAGGTATCGCGCAGCAACTCGAACGACGCATCATGTTTCGTCGCGCAATGAAGCGCGCCGTGCAGAATTCCATGCGACTCGGCGCCCAAGGTATCAAGGTCAATATTGGTGGGCGCCTGAATGGCGCGGAGATCGCCCGTTCGGAGTGGTATCGCGAGGGCCGCGTGCCGTTGCATACCCTGCGAGCCGATATCGATTATGGTACGGCAGAGGCCCATACCACTTATGGCGTGCTTGGTATCAAGGTTTGGATTTTCAAGGGTGAGATATTTCCGGGCCAGGAAAACGAGGCGGAGCGTGCGCCGGATACCGCAAAGCGTTCTAGAAGGGGCTGAGCAATGTTACAACCAAAACGGACAAAATTTCGTAAGCAACACAAAGGGCGGAACCGTGGTCTCGCGGTGGCCGGCTCGGATGTCAGTTTCGGCGAATACGGGCTGAAAGCCACCGGCCGTGGACGTATTACCGCGCGCCAGATCGAGGCGGCGCGGCGTACTATCACTCGTACCGTCAAACGTGGCGGCAAGCTGTGGATCCGGGTCTTCCCCGATAAGCCAGTGAGCAAGAAGCCCTTGGAAGTACGCATGGGTAAGGGTAAGGGTAACGTCGAATATTGGGTGGCCCAGATTCAGCCCGGTCGCATGTTGTATGAGATTGAGGGCGTGTCGGAAGACTTGGCGCGTGAAGCATTTAAACTGGCGAGTGCAAAACTTCCCATTTCCACAACATTTGCCAAACGGACACTGATGTGATGAAGGCGAGCGAGTTACGAGACAACACGGTGGCGGAACTACAGGAAACGTTGCACGGCCTACTGAAAGAGCAGTTCAACCTGCGCATGCAGCAGGGAACGGGGCAGCTTTCACGTCCGCACCTGATGAAGCTGGTGCGTAAGGATATCGCGCGCGTCAAAACCGTTATTGCACAGAAATCAGGTGATGCATCATGAGCCAAGGCGAGATGAATCGTACGCAGTCCGGTCGTGTCGTAAGCGACAAGGGTGATAAGTCCATTACCGTGATGATTGAGCGCAAGGTCAAGCATCCGATCTACGGAAAGTATATTCGTCGATCGACGAAACTTCACGCGCATGATGAATCCAATCAGTGCAGAATTGGCGACACCGTTATCGTGGAACAGTGTCGCCCAATCTCGAAGACCAAGACTTGGCGCCTGGTGAAAATCGTAGGCAACGCGTCCTGAGACCGCTGCCGAACAACCGACTAACGGACTGAAATCATGATTCAGATGCAGACAAAACTTAGCGTTGCGGATAATAGCGGCGCTCGCAAGGTACAATGTATCAAGGTGCTGGGCGGCTCTCATCGGCGCTACGCGGGTATCGGCGACGTTATCAAGGTTAGCGTCAAGGATGCCATTCCGCGAGGTAAGGTCAAGAAGGGCGATGTATATAATGCCGTCGTGGTGCGTACTCGCAAGGGCGTGCGTCGAGCGGACGGCTCGCTGATTCGCTTCGACGGCAATGCTGCCGTGTTATTGAATGCGCAGTTGCAACCTATCGGTACGCGGATCTTCGGGCCCGTGACCCGTGAACTCAGGGGCGAGCGTTTTATGAAGATCATATCGCTCGCTCCAGAAGTGTTGTGAGGTGATTGAGAATGCGTAAATTACGTAAAGGCGACGACGTCATTGTCATCGCGGGCAAAGACAAGGGTAAGCGCGGCGCCATTCTGAGTCTGGTTGGTGAAGACAAGGTGATCGTCGAAAATATCAACCTTGCTAAAAAACATACCAAGGCCAATCCGGCGAAAGGTGAACAGGGTGGGATCGTGGATAAGGAGATGCCCATGGACATATCGAATGTTGCGATCTTCAACCCGCAGATCAGTAGCGCGGACCGCGTCGGCTTCAAGATTCTCGAAGATGGCCGCAAGGTCAGATATTTTAAATCCAACGGCGAAGTCGTCGACGTTTAAGGCAGGTTAAGAATGTCCAGGTTACAGGATCTGTATCGCGAAAAGATTGTTCCGCAGCTCAAGGAACAATTTCAGTACAGCAGCGTCATGGCTGTGCCGCGCATCGAGAAAGTCACCCTCAATATGGGCGTGGGCGAGGCGACATCCGACAAAAAGGTACTGGAGCATGCCAAGTCGGATATGCGCATGATCGCCGGGCAAGAGCCGGTCGTGACCTTGGCTCGCAAGTCTGTTGCTGGTTTCAAGATTCGCGAGGGGTGGCCCATTGGCTGTAAAGTCACGCTGCGTCGGGATTACATGTACGATTTTCTGGATCGGCTGATATCCATCGCCGTGCCGCGTATTCGGGATTTTCGCGGATTGAACCCCAAATCGTTCGACGGCCAGGGCAACTACAGTATGGGCGTAAAGGAACAGATTATATTTCCTGAAATCGAGTATGATAAAATCGATGCGCTGCGAGGCATGGATATAACGATTACCACGACTGCCAAGAACGATGAGGAAGGTCTTGCGTTGTTGACCGCTTTTTCCTTCCCGTTCAAAAAGTGAGAGATAGCAATGGCTAAGAAAAGTATGCTGGCGCGGGAAAAGAAACGTAGCGTTCTGGTTGCGCGCTTGCGCGAAAAACGGCTTGCACTGAAAGCGATCATCTGCGATCCCAATGTGGGTTATGAGGAGAAGGAAGCGGCGGTGATAAAGTTGCAGAAACTTCCTCGCGACTCTTCCCCGGCGCGCAGACGCAACCGCTGCAGTATTACCGGTCGGCCACATGGATATTATCGGAAATTTGGTTTGGCGCGGAACAAACTCCGCGAAGCCGCCATGCGCGGAGATGTTCCCGGACTGGTCAAGGCCAGCTGGTAACCCGCATCTTCGATGCGAGTCACGACACGGCGTGGTGGCCAGCATTTTACATCCTCGACGAAAGTCGCCCATGGGTATCGCATCGTTAACGATGGCCTGACCCGGAGATTCTAATTATGAGTATGTCTGATCCGGTCGCGGATATGTTGACCCGTATCCGTAACGGTCTGATGGTGGGTAAAACCAGCGTCAGCTTACCGTCTTCCAAGCATAAGCTTGCCATATTGGAGGTTCTGAAAGACGAGGGCTTTATCCTCGGCTTTTCTTCTGGCAAAGAAGGTGGAAAGTCTACAGTGACCGTTGAATTGAAGTATTTTCAGGGTGAATCCGTCATCGATCTGGTCAAACGTGTCAGTCGGCCGGGCTTGCGCGTCTACAAGGGAAAAGACGAGTTGCCGAAGGTTCGGGATGGACTTGGCATCGCGATCGTATCCACATCGAAAGGCGTGATGACAGATCAATCTGCCCGTGCGGCGGGTGAGGGCGGTGAAATCATCGCTTTTGTTGCGTAACGCCAAGGAGGATTGCTTATGTCTCGTATTGCAAAAAATCCGATCACTATCCCTTCCGGTGTGGAATTCAAGCTGGAAAAAGAGAGCATATCCGCCAAAGGGCCGAAGGGTGAGATGTCCATGGGCGTGCTGCCCGGTGCTTCCATTTCCCTGGAGGATGGCATTATCACGGTTAAGCCGGCGGATCCCGAGGATCGTTCCGGTTGGGCTATGGCCGGCACTCAGCGCGCGCTATTGAACAATCTTATCGTTGGTGTATCCAGTGGCTTCCAGAAGAAGCTCCAGCTTATCGGCGTGGGCTATCGCGCCCAGGCAAAGGGCAAGGTATTGAATCTCGCGCTGGGGTTCTCGCATCCGGTCGATTATCCCGTTCCCGATGGCATCTCGATCGAGACGCCATCCCAGACAGAGATTGTCGTCTCGGGCGTGGACAAGCAGCGCGTGGGTCAGGTCGCCGCGGAGATTCGGCGTTTCCGTCCCCCCGAGCCGTATAAGGGCAAGGGTGTTCGTTATGCGGATGAATATGTGGCACGTAAAGAAGCCAAGAAGAAATAAGGTATGAGTACGATGGATAAAAAGACTAGTCGTTTGCGCAGAGCGCGCCGTGCTCGTGCCAAGATCAAAGAGTTGGGCGTTTACCGCCTGTGTGTCAATCGCACGCCGAGGCATATCTACGCGCAGATCATTGCTCCGACGGGTGATAAGGTCGTCGCGAGCGCATCCACGCTTGACAAGGATGTACGTGGCGCGCTTGAAGGTCATAGCGGAAACGCCATCGCCGCCATGGCGGTGGGCAAGGCAATCGCGGAGCGCGCCAAGCAGGCGGGTATCGATAAGGTCGCTTTCGATCGTTCGGGCTACAAATACCATGGCCGAATGAAGGCGCTGGCTGACTCGGCCCGAGAGCACGGGCTGAACTTCTAAGGTAACTGAATATGGCAAACATGAATAACAGGTCCGACGGTGACGACCTGATCGAAAAGCTGATTACGGTCAATCGCGTCGCGAAGGTCGTAAAGGGTGGTCGCCAGTTCGGTTTTTCCGCGTTGGTCGTGGTCGGTGATGGAAATGGCAAGGTCGGTTTTGGTGCCGGCAAGGCCAAAGAAGTTCCTGTTGCGATCCAGAAGGCGATGGAGTCCGCTCGCCGCGACATGAAATCGGTGAAGCTGAATGAGGCGACATTGCAATATCCGGTTATTGGCCGACATGGCGCGGCTCGCGTATACATGCAGCCGGCTTCCGAGGGTACCGGAATCATCGCGGGCGGCGCCATGCGCGCAGTCCTCGAGGTGGTTGGGGTGCATAACGTATTGGCGAAATGCATAGGGACCAACAATCCAATCAATGTGGTTCGCGCGACCTTGAACGGTCTTGTCGGCATGACCGATGCCGAGACCGTCGCGGCGAAACGCGGCAAGACTGTTGAAGAGATTCGGGGGTAGGTCATGGCGGACAAGAAGATGATGAAAGTGACCCTGATTCGGGGCATGCATGGGCGTTTGAAGTCCCATCGGGCCTGTGTGAAGGGGCTGGGTTTGCGCAGAATGCATCAGACCGTCGAGGTTGAGGATACTCCGTCCACTCGCGGTATGGTAAACAAAGTTTCCTATATGGTTCGTGTCGAGGAGGCCTGATATGCGTCTGAATACATTGTCACCAGCCACTGGTGAAAAAAAGTCGTCCAAGCGTGTTGGTCGTGGTATCGGTTGCGGTTCGGGTAAGACCTGCGGACGTGGTCATAAAGGCCAGAAATCCCGCTCTGGCGGGTTTCACAAGGTCGGCTTCGAAGGCGGCCAAATGCCACTTCAGCGACGTTTGCCCAAGGTGGGATTTCGCTCGCGCAAGGCACGGATCACCGCAGAGATTCGGCTGAGTGAATTAGCATTGATCGACGGCGATGTGGTTGATATGAGCGCGTTATACGCCGCTGATATCCTGCCCCAGCGTATAAAGCGCGCCAAGATCATTGCGTCGGGCACGGTGGATCGCGGGTTCACCATACAGGGCGTAGCGGTAACCAAGGGTGCCCGTGACGCTATCGAGCAGGCCGGCGGAAAAGTCGAGGATTAAATGGCCAAGCCAGGCAGTCAGGCGAGTGGCGCGTTGAAGAATCTCGGGCAGTTGACCGAGTTGAAGCAGCGTCTTCTGTTTCTTCTCGGTGCGCTGATCGTCTACCGCGTGGGAACCTTTATTCCAGTGCCCGGCGTCAATCCTGGCGCCTTGGCGGCGTTGTTTGATCAACAAACCGGAACCATCCTGGATATGTTCAACATGTTTTCAGGTGGCGCGCTGAAACGCGCAAGTTTGTTCGCGCTTGGGATCATGCCGTATATCTCGGCGTCGATCATCATGCAGTTGATGAGTGCGGTGATTCCGAAGCTGGAGGAACTGAAGAAGGAAGGTGAGGCAGGTCGGCGCAAGATCACGCAGTACACGCGATACGGGACCGTCGTACTCGCAACGTTCCAGGCATTTGGTATTGCGATTGCGTTACAGGGTCAGACCGTGGGTGGTTCTTCCATCGTTGTTGCCCAAGGTCCAGGCTTCGTGCTGACTGCTGTGGTGTCGTTGGTTACCGGGACCATGTTTTTGATGTGGCTGGGTGAGCAGATCACCGAGCGGGGCATTGGTAACGGCATCTCGATGATCATCTTCGCGGGTATCGTCGCCGGTCTTCCAGCCGCGATCGGAGGAACTCTTGAGCTTGTGCGTACCGGTGAAATGAGCGCGGGCTTGGCATTGGTGTTGTTTGCACTCGCCGTCGGCGTGACCTATTTTGTCATCTTTGTCGAAAAGGGTCAGCGGCGTATCACGGTGAACTACGCTAAGCGGCAACAAGGCAGGAAGATGTTTGCCGCTCAGAGCAGCCATCTTCCGCTTAAGTTGAACATGGCCGGCGTCATTCCGCCCATCTTCGCATCGAGTATCCTGTTGTTTCCCGGGACCATTGCGACCTGGGCGGGCACCAAGGAAAATATGCGCTGGTTGCAGGATATTGCCGCGAAATTGTCTCCAGGCGAGCCGATCTACGTGGCTCTGTATGCGGCGGCGATCATCTTTTTCTGCTTTTTCTACACGGCGCTGGTATTTAACTCTCGCGAGACGGCTGATAATCTGAAGCGCTCCGGCGCCTTTATTCCGGGGATTCGTCCCGGCGCGCAGACGGCGAGGTATATCGATGGCGTAATGTCGCGATTGACACTGGTCGGGGCGCTTTACATCACCGCCGTTTGCCTGTTGCCGGAATTCCTGATCGTGGGTTGGAACGTGCCATTCTACTTCGGAGGCACGTCATTGTTGATCATCGTGGTCGTGATTATGGACTTCATGGCGCAGGTTCAGGCGCATCTGATGTCTCATCAGTATGAAGGGCTGATGAAAAAAGCAAATTTCAAGGGGCAAGGTGGAACAGGTCTGTTGCGTTGATCTCCCCCCCCTGTTGACACAATCCGTTTGGAGTACAGAATATGAAGGTACGCGCTTCAGTTAAAAAGATCTGCCGTAATTGTAAGATTGTTCGTCGCAAAGGCGTGGTTCGGGTCATTTGTAAGGATGCCAGGCATAAACAACGTCAAGGCTGATCGCTCGTGAGCAAGCCCGCGGATTTGTCTGGGCTTGACGAGAGGTAGCATTCTCAGTATAGTTGACCGTTTCGCTAAAGCGGTTATACGCTAATCAGTTAGGAGTTATTCATGGCACGTATCGCAGGTGTCAACGTACCAGACCGCAAGCACGCGATCATTGCTTTGACCGCCATCTATGGCATTGGTCCCACGCGTTCCGCAGAGATATGCAAAGCGGCTGGAATCGATCCCAGCACGCGTATCCAGGATCTGTCCGAGGGTGAGTTGGAAGCCATTCGCGGTGAGGTTGCAAAATATACCATCGAGGGCGATCTGCGGCGTGATGTTACCATGAATATCAAGCGTCTGATGGATCTCGGTTGCAATCGCGGGATTCGTCATCGTCGTGGCTTGCCCCTGCGCGGGCAGCGTACCCAAACCAACGCGCGCACTCGCAAAGGTCCGCGCCGGCCCATTCGCAAGTAAATCCGCAACGATTCGGCATGTAGGCGAATAGATCCGTAACTTCTCGGGTTGCCGTTGAACTGCGTCAGGTCAAGGCAAGAAATGTGAGTTTACCAGGGTAAGTGAACATTTTTGAAAGCAGAGATGGCGTATCTCAGTGGTGAGCTGGGTAGTCGCGTAAATCCTAATTCACACAGTATTCAGTTAAGGCTCCAGTTACTATGGCTAAGACTCCGACCCGTTCCAAGAAAAAGGTCAAGAAATCCATCAGCGATGGTGTTGCGCACGTTCACGCGTCGTTCAATAATACGATCATCATGATTACGGACCGGCAGGGTAATGCGCTGGCGTGGGCGACTGCGGGTGGTTCCGGCTTTCGCGGTTCGCGCAAGAGTACTCCGTTCGCCGCTCAGGTGGCTGCCGACCGCGTGGGTCAACGAGCGAAGGAGTATGGCATGCAGAATCTGGATGTGCGGGTTAAGGGTCCGGGTCCCGGGCGTGAATCCGCTGTTCGTGCGCTGAATAACGCGGGTTTCAAGATTACCAGTATCTCCGACGTGACGCCGATCCCACACAATGGTTGCCGTCCGCCCAAGAAACGTCGCGTCTGATCGGGAGTAGAAGTCATGGCTAGATATATTGGACCAAAATGTAAGCTGAGTCGCCGCGAAGGTACGGATCTGTATCTGAAGAGCCGTGTGCGTTCCATCGACTCTAAATGCAATATGGAGAAGACGCCTGGGCAGAGTACGGACCGGCGTCGTCGTCTTTCCGACTATGGCGTCCAGTTGCGCGAAAAGCAGAAGGTGCGCCGGATGTACGGCGTGATGGAAAAGCAGTTTCGCAACTATTACAAGCGCGCCGCGCAGGAGAAAGGCGCGACTGGTGAGAATTTGTTGCAATTGTTGGAAAACAGACTGGATAATGTCGCATATCGCATGGGTTTCGGTAGCACGCGTTCCGAGGCGCGTCAGTTGGTCAGTCACAAAGCGATCGAGGTCAACGGCAAGGTCGTCAACGTGGCCTCCTACCAGGTCAAACCGGAAGATACCGTCTCGGTGCGAGAGAAGGCGCGTAAGCAGGTCCGTATCCAGAATGCGATCTCTCTGGCGGAACAATATGGCTTTCCAGAGTGGCTCGAAGTGGACTCCAAGGCGATGAGCGGTGTCTACAAGCGGGTTCCGGATCGGGCAGACCTGCCGGCTGAAATTAACGAGCATTTGATCGTTGAATTCTACTCCAAGTAAGGATTGAAAAATGGCGGATTCAGTAACTGATTTCCTCAAGCCGCGTATCGTCAATGTCGAGACGGTCACGGCGACGCGCTCGCGGGTCTCGCTTGAACCCCTTGAGCGCGGATTCGGTCATACACTGGGCAATTCGTTGCGACGTATCCTGCTGTCTTCGATGCCGGGTTCCGCAATCGTCGAGGCGGAGATCGAGGGCGTCTTGCACGAGTATTCATCAATAGAAGGCGTTCAAGAGGACGTTCTCGCCATTGTGCTGAACCTCAAGGAAGTTGCGTTGAGTTTGAACGCGAAGGATGAGGCGGTTCTCTCGTTGACCAAGAAGGGCCCGGGTACGGTTACCGCTGGAGACATTGCCGTGGGGCATGATGTCGAGGTCGCCAATCCGGATCATGTGGTCGCCCATCTGAACAAGGATGTCGATTTCAGTATGAACTTGAAGGTGGTGCGTGGGCGCGGCTATGAACCCGCCAATGCCCGCGAGAGTGCCGCTGGCGAGGATCGTCCTATCGGGCGGCTTCAGTTAGATGCATCGTTCAGCCCGGTGCGGCGCGTTTCCTACGCGGTCGAGGCCGCGCGGCTCGAACAGCGTACCGATCTTGACCGTTTGGTTATCGATATCGAAACCGACGGTACTGTTGGCGCAGAAGATGCCATCCGTCTCGCCGCAACGATTCTGCAGGATCAACTTTCAGCCTTTGTTTTGCTGGATCAAACCACGACGTTCGAAGCGCCGGTCAAGGTCGAGGAATCGCAGATCGATCCGATTCTGCTGCGTCCGGTCGACGACCTGGAGCTGACCGTGCGTTCCGCCAACTGTCTGAAGGCGGAGAGCATCTTCCTGATCGGAGATCTGATTCAACGCACCGAGGTCGAGCTGTTGAAGACGCCGAACCTCGGTAAGAAGTCGCTTGCCGAGATCAAGGATGTGCTCGCCACGCGCGGCTTGTCGCTCGGCGTCAGGCTAGAGAACTGGCCGCCCGAGAATATGGGCGAAGTCGCGTCTGGTTGAGGCCGGCCGCTCCGTGAGTTTGCTGCCGCGTCGCGGCGCATTTACTTTGATTTAACACTGAATTAGGAAGTCGATCCATGCGTCACCGCAAGTCCGGACGTCAATTGAACCGTAACAGTAGCCACAGAAAAGCCATGTTCCGGAATATGGCGTGCTCGCTGTTTCAGCATGAGTTGATCAAAACCACGTTACCTAAGGCGAAGGAGCTGCGCCGTGTCGCGGAGCCGCTGATCACCATGGCGAAGACCGACAGCGTCGCGAAAAGGCGGTTGGCCTTCAGCCGCTTGCGCGATGCCTATGCGGTCGGTAAGTTGTTCAATGAACTTGGACCCCGCTATGAAGCGCGCCCGGGTGGCTATCTGCGCATCTTGAAATGTGGCTACCGGCCGGGCGATAAAGCGCCGATGGCGTATGTCGAGTTGGTCGATCGTCCGATGGGCGCGGAGGATGCGGTCGAATGACGCGGGCATCGCTTGTGTCGATAGTTATGCTATCGGGCGGAGTTGGTTGCTAGCAGGATGTTGGAAAGATTCCTTCCATGGACTTTTTCAACGACGGAACCGGAAAATGGGATTTCTTGATTCCCTCATTTTCAATGACCTGCTAGGGGCTGTCAACACTAAGGAGAATCCGGGCTGGTGACCGGATTTTTTTGTCTGGTGGAAAGATTCGGCGAGCCGTTTTCCCCTGGCTTCTCATGTATGTATTATTCAATGATTTTGGTATTGGTAGTCTGTACGTCAATCAGCTAGAGCTGGGCCTGCGTCAGGGTAACAGCGAGCGCTCGGTGGTTACGCTGATGTCTGATGCGCCGGTTTTTCGTGTTGGCGCGGCTTCTCTCCTGTTACGTGGCTTGTATCGTCAGATACCGCAGGGCGCCATCGTTCTTGCTATCGTCGATCCGGGAGTTGGGACCGCTCGAGGGATACTTGCTATCGAACATACCGGCGGCTGGTTGCTTGCGCCGGACAACGGGCTTGCGATTGCATCGTTACGTGACTTCGAGGATGCCCGCATATGGCGGCTGGATATGCGTCATTTTCCCAAAGCGTCGGCCTCGTTCCAGGGTAGGGATGTCTTCGTTCCAATGGCCTTGGCGTTGGCGCATGGTGCCGATGTGGCGGGCTCCCCTGTCGATGGTGATCGGCTCGTCGGCTGGCGTGATTCGGATGAACTGGCCGAGGTGATCTACGTGGACCACTATGGCAATCTGTTCAGTGGCGTGCGCGCGGGGCGGTTCGCCACCACGAGGGGGGTGAAGGTTGCGGGTCGCGAGGTGGCGTTGGTGCGTACTTTTGGCGATGTCCCTCCGGGGGCGCCGCTGCTATACGAGAATTCCCTGGGCTTGCTCGAACTGGCGGTCAATCAGGGAAGCGCGGCGGAGATGTTCGGCTTGGCGGTGGGTGATCCGCTGGCTTGGCTGTCAGCCGGGCTGGAGTAGCGGCTTCAGATAGGTCGCTGTGTAGCCCTTGCCCGCCGATACGATCGCTTCCGGCGTGCCGGTGGCGACGATCTGGCCGCCGCCATCACCACCTTCCGGGCCGAGGTCGATGACCCAGTCGGCGGTCTTGATCACATCCAGGTTGTGTTCGATGACGACGACGGTGTTCCCCTGGTCGCGCAGGCGGTGCAACACGCGCAGCAAGTGGCTGACATCCTCGAAGTGGAGGCCGGTGGTGGGTTCGTCGAGGATGTATAGGGTGTTGCCGGTAGCGCGCTTGGAGAGTTCCCTCGCCAATTTTACGCGCTGCGCCTCCCCGCCAGAGAGCGTCGTGGCATTCTGCCCCAGCTGGATATAGCTCAGCCCCACATCGGTGAGGGTTTGTAGTTTGCGTTTGATAGCGGGTACTGGGGCGAAGAATTCGAGCGCATCCTCCACCGTCATATGTAGCACCTCGCTAATGGTTTTCCCCTTATAGCGGATCTGTAATGTTTCGCGGTTGTAGCGCTTGCCATGGCAGACATCGCAGGCGACATAGACATCGGGTAGAAAATGCATCTCAACCTTGATGACGCCATCGCCGGCGCAGGCTTCGCACCGCCCGCCCTTCACGTTGAAGCTGAAACGCCCCGGTGTGTAGCCGCGTGAGCGGGCCTCTTGGGTGCCAGCGAATAGCTCGCGGATCGGCGTAAACACGCCAGAGTAGGTCGCCGGATTGGAGCGTGGCGTGCGTCCGATCGGGCTTTGATCGATATCCACCACCTTATCGAAATGCTCCAGCCCGGTGACCTGGGCGTGTGCCGCTGGGTGCAGACTGGCCTTGTTCAATGCGTTCGCGGCTAACGGGTAGAGCGTATCGTTGATCAGCGTCGATTTGCCCGAGCCGGACACGCCGGTGATGCAGACCATGAGTCCGGCCGGAATCTCCAGAGCCACGGCTTTCAGGTTATTGCCGCTACAGCCGGTGATGTTTAGCACGCGTGTTTCGTCTACCTTCCTCCGATTTTCCGGGATATCGATCTGTTTGCGTCCAGCCAGATAATCACCGGTTATTGACGCTGGGTTTGCGGAGATCTCCGCCGCCGTGCCTTCCGCGATGATTTTGCCGCCGTGTTTTCCGGCACCGGGACCGATGTCCACGACGTGGTCGGCGTTGCGGATGGCGTCTTCGTCGTGTTCGACGACGATCACTGTATTGCCCAGATTGCGCAGATAACGCAGCGTTTTCAGTAGACGGTCGTTGTCGCGTTGATGCAGGCCGATGGACGGCTCGTCGAGCACGTACATCACGCCGACCAGTCCGGCGCCGATCTGGCTCGCCAAGCGGATACGTTGCGCCTCGCCGCCGGAGAGAGTTTCCGCGCCGCGGCTCAGACTCAGGTAATCCAGCCCGACATTCACGAGGAAATGCAGTCGTTGGTCGATCTCACGCAGGATCTTCGCGGCGATCTCGCCACGGCTGCCCGATAGGTCGAGTTGTTCGAAGAAACGGTGGGCGCGGGCAATAGGCAGTTCGGTGATCGTAGGCAGGTTCCAACCGTCGATGAATACATGGCGCGCTGCTTCGTTCAATCGCGCGCCGCCACATTCGGAGCAGGGTTGACTGGAGATATAACGCGCCAGCTCCTCGCGCACCGCGTTGGATTCGGTTTCGCGATAGCGACGCTTCATGTTGTTGATGATGCCTTCGAAGGGATGCTGCTTGACGACGTTGCGGCCGCGCTCGTTGAAATAATGGAACTCAACGTTCTCGCCCTGGCTGCCGAACAGGATGACATCTCGGGTGGATTCGGGCAGATCCTGCCAAGGGGTTTCGATATCGAAATCGTAGTGCTTGCCTAGCGATTGGATCAATTGGAAATAGTAGGTGTTCCGCCGATCCCAGCTGCGTACCGCGCCGCCGGCGAGGCTTAGTTCCGGATTGGCGACCACCTTGTCGGGGTCGAACTTCTGTTCGATGCCGAGTCCGTCGCAGGTGGGGCAGGCACCGGCCGGATTGTTGAACGAGAACAAGCGCGGCTCCAGTTCCTGGATGCTGTAGCCGCACACAGGGCAGGCGAACTTGGCCGAAAATACCAACTCGGGCGCCTCCCGGTCGTCCATGTCGGCCACCTGGGCGATGCCGTCGGACAGTTTGATCGCGGTCTCGAAGGATTCAGCGAGGCGCAGGCCGAGATTGGGCTTCACACGAAATCGATCGATCACAGCTTCGATCGTATGCTTGCGCCTGGGGTCCAGTGTGGGAGCCTCGTTGAGTTCATGGATCACGCCGTCGATGCGCGCCCGGATGTAGCCCTGGGCGCGCAGTTCATCGAGCAGCTTCAGTTGTTCGCCCTTGCGATCGACGATGACCGGCGCGAGCAGCATATAGCGGGGTTCGGGTGACAGCGCGAGGGTCATGTCGACCATCTGGCTGATGGTTTGCGCCTTCAATGCTTCATTATGTGTTGGGCAGCGCGGTGTGCCGACGCGGGCGTATAGCAGCCGCAGGTAGTCATAGATTTCGGTGATCGTGCCGACCGTGGAGCGCGGGTTGTGCGAGGTGGTCTTCTGCTCGATCGAGATCGCTGGCGACAAGCCCTCGATGTGATCAACATCCGGCTTCTCCATCATCGACAGAAACTGACGCGCGTAGGCCGACAGTGATTCGACATAGCGACGCTGGCCCTCGGCGTAAAGGGTGTCGAACGCTAGCGACGATTTGCCGGAACCCGACAGACCGGTGATGACAATCAAACTGTCCCGGGGCAGGTCCAGGCTGATGTTTTTCAGATTGTGCGTGCGTGCGCCGCGAACGCGGATCAGTTCCATGGCGTGTGCTTCGAGAGTAGGCAAACGTGTTAATATACGCCCTTTTTCATGTGCGGGGAAAGTTGCCTCCGCACTGCTGAAATACGGGAGGGTTGGAATGAACGAACAGGCAGGAATGAATCGCCTGGAGCGCCGCGCCGGTGCTTCGCTCGCGGGTATCTTCGTATTCCGCATGCTGGGTCTGTTTCTGATTCTGCCGGTATTCGCGCTGTATGCCGAACGCTTGGCTGGCACCACGCCGCTTTTGGTCGGCATCGCGATCGGCGCTTATGGACTGACCCAGGCGATCCTCCAGATCCCGTTCGGCATGCTGTCCGACCGAATCGGTCGAAAGCCCGTCATCGTCGCGGGGTTGCTGTTGTTCGCGCTGGGTAGCGTGATCGCAGCGCAATCCGGCACCATCTGGGGCGTGATCCTCGGGCGGGCGATTCAGGGTAGCGGCGCGGTGGCCGCCGCGATCATGGCGCTGGCGGCGGATCTGACCCGCGAGGAGCATCGCACCAAGGTGATGGCGATGATCGGCATGAGCATCGGCATGGCTTTCGCGCTGGCGTTGATCCTCGGGCCAATCCTGAACGATCATATCGGCGTGCCCGGCATCTTCTGGGTGACCGCCGGCCTGGCCCTGGCTGGGATATTAATCATCCTGTTCGCCGTGCCGACGCCGCCGCACAGTCGTCTACATCGCGATGCCGAGGCTGTGCCGGCACTGCTCGCCCGCGTGTTCCGCGACACTCAGTTGTTGCGCCTCGATTTTGGTATTTTCACCCTGCATATGATGCTAACCTCGGTGTTTCTCGCGTTGCCGTTGTCGTTACGCGATGCCGGCCTTGTCGAATCCCGTCACTGGTTGCTCTATCTGCCGGTGCTGATCGCTTCGATGTTGCTGATGGTGCCATTCGTGATCGCGGCGGAAAAACACGGCCGCATGAAGTCGGTATTTCTACTTGCTGTCGCCTTGTTGGTCGTGGCGTCGTTGATCTTCTGGCAGGGCGCGCATCTGCTGTGGGCGCTGACCGTCGGCTTGGTTGTCTTCTTTACCGCCTTCAACGTTCTCGAAGCCACGCTGCCATCGCTGGTTTCCCGTTTCGCGCCGGCCGATGGCAAGGGCTCGGCGATGGGCGTGTATTCCACCTCACAGTTTCTCGGTGCCTTTGCTGGGGGCGCGATTGGTGGCTGGGCGCATCAGCACTTTGGTGTCATGGCTGTCTACCTCGCGACGGCTGTCGTCGCGTTGCTGTGGTTGGGTGTGGCGGCGGGGATGCGGAAGCCACGCAAGCTGCGCAACCGGGTGCTCAAAGTCAGTGCGTCGAATGAAGACGTCGTGCTCGGTGTGCTGCGGGGACTGGATGGCGTCGTCGAGGTGGCGAAGGATCCGATGGAGCCGTTGCTCTACCTGAAGTATGATGCCGATATGATTGAGGACGACGGGATAGAAGCAGCTTTGTCGGCCTACTGATGGCTCGACGAATCCCAGCGGCGGAAACGCTTTCGGCAATAGGCGAGTAGTTGCACGTGGTCGCGAAAATGCAGTTGGAAATGCTTT
>JALSSX010000065.1 GCA_026984055.1 Sedimenticola sp.
TCTGAATGGCAGAAAAGAGGACATTTCTGAATTGGGTTGACAGGCGAAGCACGGCAGATCGATAAATTTCGCCCGGGTTCTTGACTTGCGTCGGCGGGAGGGCTTTAATACGCGCACTTTTTGGCCAGGTAGCTCAGTCGGTAGAGCAGGGGACTGAAAATCCCCGTGTCGGCAGTTCGATTCTGTCCCTGGCCACCATGCATGTCTAGCCCGCGCTCCGCTGCGGGCTTTTTCGTTTTTGCTACCTTGTTTTCCCGCACCGAGACGCGATCGAGCGGCTGTTCGTCCACTCCTCGGCCCCTCTCCCGGGATTTCCCTTGCCGGGCAAGGGTCATGTCCAGGCTGGTTTACCTGTCAGCATTCAGATTCTATAATGGTCGGTTTACACCCGTTGCGGTAAGCTGCCCTTTCCGCCCCATAGCCCGGATACCAGATACCATGCGATTCTCTCAGGAAGCCCTTACATTCGATGATGTTCTGTTGGTACCGGCGTACTCCAATGTATTGCCGAAGAACGTCGATCTCAGCACTCGGCTGACGCGCGACATTTCGCTGAATATTCCGCTGATCTCAGCGGCGATGGATACGGTCACCGAATCACGCATGGCGATTGCGCTGGCGTTGGAGGGCGGGCTGGGTATCATTCACAAGAACATGACGCCGGCGGAGCAGGCGGCAGAGGTGTTGCGAGTCAAAAAGTATGAGAGTGGGGTGATCCACGATCCGATCACAGTGAAGCCGAGCGCGACCATTGCCGAGGTGCTGGAGCTGACGCACAGCAATCAGATCTCCGGCGTGCCGGTGGTGGATGGCGATGAGTTGGTCGGCATCGTCACCAGCCGTGATCTGCGTTTCGAGACGCGCATGAATGCGCCGGTGAGCGTGGCGATGACGCCGAAGGCGAAACTGATTACCGTCAGGGAAGGCGCACCGCGCGCGGAGGCGGTGAAGCTACTGCACGAACACCGCATCGAGAAGGTGTTGGTGGTGAACGATAATTTCGAGCTACGCGGCTTGATCACGGTGAAAGATATCCAGAAGGCGAAGGATTACCCGTTTGCCTGCCGCGACAGCTGCGAGCGGTTGCGCGCCGGCGCGGCGGTCGGGGTAGGTGAAGGCACCGACGAACGCGTCGAGGCGTTGGTCTCGGCGGGGGTCGACGTGATCGTCGTCGATACCGCGCACGGTCACTCGCAGGGTGTGCTGGATCGCGTCGCCTGGGTCAAGAAGCACTTTCCCGACGTGCAGGTTATCGGCGGCAACATTGCCACCGCGGCCGCCGCGAAGGCTTTGGCGGAAGCCGGCGCAGATGCGGTGAAAGTCGGCATCGGACCGGGTTCGATCTGTACCACGCGTATCGTTGCTGGTGTCGGCGTGCCACAGGTCACCGCGGTATCGAATGTCGCCGAGGCGCTAAAGAAGAGCGACGTGCCGCTGATCGCCGACGGCGGACTGCGTTACTCCGGTGATATCGCCAAGGTCATCGCGGCAGGGGCGCATTCGGTGATGATCGGTGGTCTGTTCGCCGGCACAGAAGAATCCCCTGGCGAGGTCGAGTTGTTTCAGGGGCGTTCCTACAAATCCTATCGCGGCATGGGCTCTCTCGGTGCGATGTCCGGTAAGCAGGGTTCCAGCGACCGTTATTTCCAGGACGATGTCAAGGAGACCGATAAGTTGGTGCCGGAAGGCATCGAAGGCCGGGTGCCGTATAAGGGCAGTCTGTTGAACATCGCCAACCAGTTGATTGGTGGCCTGCGCGCGAGCATGGGCTATACCGGTTGCGCGACCATCGAAGAGATGCGTACCAAGCCGGAGTTCGTGCGCGTGACCAACGCCGGCATGCGCGAATCCCACGTCCACGACGTGACCATCACCAAGGAAGCGCCGAACTATCGGCAGAGCTGAACGCCATGACAGACATCCACGCCTCGCGCGTCATCATCGTCGACTTCGGCTCGCAGTACACCCAACTGATCGCGCGCAACGTGCGCGAGATAGGCGTCTACTGCGAGATTTGGCCCTGGGACAACTGCGACGATGTGATCCGTGAACAACGGCCAAAGGGCATCATCCTTTCCGGTGGTCCCGAAACCGTCACCGGGGGCGAAGATGCGCCGCGCGCGCCATCCATCGTCTTCGAGCTCGGGGTGCCGGTGCTCGGCATCTGCTACGGCATGCAGACCCTGGCCGCGCAGCTCGGCGGTGAGGTCGAGTCGTCCGACAAGCACGAATACGGCTACGCCCAAGTGCGCGCGCGTGGGCATAGCCGACTGCTACGCGACATCGAGGATCACACCACTGAAGTGGGCGGGGGCATGCTCGACGTGTGGATGAGCCATGGCGACCAAGTCGTGAAAATGCCACCGGGCTTCACGGTCATCGCCAGTACCGAAAACGCCCCGATTGCCGGCATCGCGGACGAGAAACGTAGTTTCTACGGCCTACAATTTCATCCCGAGGTCACCCATACCCGCCAGGGTAAGCGTATCCTTGCGCGCTTCCTGACCGAGATCTGCGCCTGCGAGATGCTGTGGGATTCCAGCCACATCATCGACGACGCCGTTGCCAGCCTACGGGCGCGGATCGGTGGCGGCAAGGTCTTGCTCGGGCTGTCTGGCGGCGTCGATTCATCGGTCGTTGCTGCGTTGTTGCATCGCGCGATTGGCGATCAACTGACCTGCGTGTTCGTCGACAATGGCCTGCTGCGTCTGCACGAGGGCGACCAGGTCATGGCTACCTTCGCCCGTCACATGGGCGTCAACGTCATTCGCGTCGACGCGGAGCAACGCTTCCTCGATGCGCTGAAGGGTGAAGCGGACCCGGAAAAGAAGCGTAAGATCATCGGCAACCTGTTCATCGAGATCTTCGAGGAAGAGGCCGCAAGGCTTACTGAGGTCGATTTCCTTGCCCAAGGCACCATCTATCCGGATATAATCGAATCGGCCGGCGCCACGTCCGGCAAGGCGCATGTTATCAAGTCCCACCACAACGTAGGCGGTCTGCCCGAGCACATGAGGCTCGAACTGGTCGAGCCGCTGCGCGAGCTATTCAAGGACGAGGTACGCAAGATTGGCGTCGAACTCGGCCTGCCATCCGAAATGGTCTATCGCCACCCCTTCCCAGGACCGGGGCTGGGCGTGCGTATCCTCGGTCAGGTCGAAAAGGAATATGCCGATATCCTGCGCCAGGCCGATCATATCTTCATTGAGGAACTGCGCAACCACGAACTCTACGATCGGGTCAGCCAAGCCTTTGCGGTATTCCTGCCGGTGCGTTCGGTTGGTGTCGTCGGCGACGCCCGCCAATACGAATATGTCGTCTCGCTGCGTGCCGTCGAAACCATTGACTTCATGACCGCGCGCGCTGCGCACCTGCCGTTTGAGTTTCTGGATTTGGTCTCGCGACGCATCATCAACGAGGTTCCGGGCATCTCTAGGGTTGCCTATGATATCTCCAGCAAGCCGCCCGCGACGATCGAGTGGGAGTAGCAGGTGTAGCAACTACGGAGCGTATTCGCTTTACGCATCAGCGATGCAGTTCCGGCTGACATATTCGAGGTGTTGAAAGCGTCTTGTCCGTAAGGCACTGGCCCTCCCTAAACTTACATTAGGGTTGTGATGCAGGCACATTATCCCTCTGCCGAAAGCGTTCCATCTGTTGCTGACGTATCTGGTCCATGTCGAGTTGGTAAACGTCTTGGGGAAACAGGAATTCGGCCACCCCAGAGTCGAATATGCGCCGCACTTCGTATTCGTCGTGAGAGACGCCATGCCGGAAATAGTAATCCAGGTAGGACTGGTTGGTGTGGATAATAAATTCCACCCGGGTGTCACCCAGTCGGGCGAAGAATTTCAACATGGGTGTGTCGCTGCTGCTGCCGGTGGCTTGTGCATCATAGCGTCCGCCGGTCAATGTGTCCGAAATGTCTTCCAGGGTCATTAGCACGCCGGCGCGGGCCGCCGAGTCGCTGAGCTGTTCGACAAAGCGGTTGACCTCGCTGCGACCATCCAGCACCGCCATCAGGCCGAGCTCGTCATCCACCGCGACCACCGGATTCTTTTCGTTCTTGCGTAACAGTTTGATGACCTTGGCCGCGGCGTTTTTTTTGCGCACCGAGACATAGACCGGAATCTCCCTGGAGCCGGCCTGAAAAAGCCGGCGCTTGATCAAGGTCAGCCGCTGGTTGGGCTTCAGCTCAAGAGCGGAGGCTGTTTGCGGATCGATGACCTGGACCTTCTGGCAGGCATAGTCTTCTGCCGCGTGCTCGCTGAGTAGATAGGCGAGTTGATGTTCGCCGCGTTTCATTCCCGGGGACCAT
>JALSSX010000066.1 GCA_026984055.1 Sedimenticola sp.
CCGTCTTGCCGATCCCGAGGAACTGGAATTCATCGGTATCCGGGATCTGCTGGATGGCGAGGCCATCGCGCTGATCGAATGGCCAGGGAAAGGGGAAGGTTGGCTGCCCGAAGCGGATGTCGAGGTGGATATCCGCTATCACGCTTCCGGTCGTGAGATTCGTGTCGGGCTATCGTTAAAGGGTGAGGGTGATCATTTCGCACGCGGCCATGGAAGCGATAAACTGACGGGACCGGTCTCGGATGCAAGGAGAACAGAAGCCATGTCCAAGCACCAAATCACTTTCACCTACCTGTCGCAGGAAGACCTGCTGGACGCCGGCTGTTTCGATATCCGCATGGCTATGGCGGTTGCGCGGAAGACGCTGCTGGCCTACGAGGCACATCGCGTGCTATTTCCAGAGAAGATCGTGCAGATCTTCGATCAGTCTACCCAGGATCGCATCAACTGCCTGCCGGCGACCTTGTTGGATGAGAAGGTCTGCGGGGTGAAATGGGTATCGGTGTTTCCACGTAATCCGGTCTTGCATGGCGCGCAGAATCTATCCGCGATCTTCGTACTTTCGGAGATCGAGAAGGGCTTTCCGATCGCGGTAATGGAAGGCACGCTGGCATCGAACATGCGCGTTGCAGCGATGGGTGGCATCGCGGCCAGGTATCTGGCGCGCGAGGACAGCGAAGTGATCGGTTTTATCGGCGCCGGTGAGCAGGCGAAGATGCACCTGCTGGCGATGAAAGCGGTCAGGCCGGGGCTGAAGACCTGTCGGGTGGCGGCGAAGACAACAGAAGAGGAGCAGCGCTTCATCACCGAGTTGTCGCCGCTGCTGCCCGGGATGAAATTCGTCGCGGCGAATACCCACGGTCGCGCGGCGATGGACGGCGCTGACATCCTGGTTACGGCAACCAGCGCGCAGGCACCGTTGCTGAAGGCGGAATGGATGAAACCAGGAGCCTTCTACAGTCATATTGGTGGTTGGGAAGACGAATATGCGGTTGCCGCGCAATGTGACAAGATCGTCTGCGACGACTGGGATACAGTGACGCATCGCACTCAGACACTGAGCCGCATGTATGCCGAGGGGCTGCTCGCCGGCGCTGACATTCACGCCGATCTGCATGAATTGGTTTCAGGTCACAAACCAGGTCGACAACGCGATGATGAGCGCATCTACTTCAACGCCGTCGGGCTAGCATATATCGATGTCGCCATTGCGCTGGCGATGTATCAGCGCGCGCTCAACGCGGATAGTGGCCGAAAACTTGACCTACAACAATGCATGATTTTCGAGCACGGGGATATAGTGGACAAACTGGGATTGTAGGCTGCCCGAGGGTTCTCAAAGACGCGCGACCCGTGCTCTTAGCAGGCCATTGAAAAATGGCATTTTTCAATGGCCTGTGTGTGGTACAGGGGTGTAGCGCCATTTTTGATGACTGCAAGTCATTGAAAATGAAGGAACCGGGAAATCGCATTTTCCGTTCCGTCGTTGAAAAAGTCCATGGAAGGACTTTTTCAACATCCTGTTAGCCGTATTTGCCATCGAGCCTTCATGGCTATGGCTTTTTTCCCCGCATGCTGAGCAATTACCCTTCATGACGTATTCACGGGTCCGGATGTATGTTCAAGCGCCTTGCTGGCTCGCCCGGTGATCGGGTGACGATCCATATCGACGGTGTGCCGTTTCAGGCACATACTGGTGACAGCGTTGCTGCGGCGGTACTCGCCAGCGGTCGCCATGTGACACGCACGACACCGGTCTCCGGCGCGCCGCGCGCGCCGGTGTGTCTTATGGGGGTTTGCCACGAATGCCTGATGGTGATCGATGGCCGCTCGAACCGACGCGCCTGTCGCGAGATCGTTGCCGACGGCATGCGTGTGGAGACCCAACACGGCGTCGGGACGCCGCCGGCGTGAAGACGCGGTATTCCCTGGTGATCGTCGGCGCCGGCCCGGCCGGTTTGTCGGCCTCGGTGGTCGCGGCCAATCTCGGCGTGGATGTCGCTCTACTCGATGAGCAGCGCATGCCGGGTGGACAGATCTATCGCGCAATGGAGTCGGTTCCGGCGGAACGCGCGATGCGGCTTGGCGAGGAGTACCAGCGCGGCCGGGGACTGGTTTCGGCAATGCGTGAATCCCGCGTCGATTATTTCCCCGATAGCGAGGTCTGGTCGCTGAACCAGCGGCGCGAGATCGGCTTGGTGCATGCCGGCGTCGCTCGGGTGATCGGTGCCGACCAAGTACTCATCGCCAACGGCGCGATGGAGCGGCCGCTGCCGTTTCCCGGTTGGACGCTGCCCGGCGTGATGAACGCCGGTGCCGGGCAGATCCTGTTCAAGGCACACGGCCTCGTGCCAGCGGATGGCGTGGTGCTGGCAGGTTCTGGGCCACTGTTGTTGTTGCTCGCCTGGCAGTATCTTCATGCCGGGGTCGCGATCGAAGCGATCCTCGATCTGACGCCGATGCACAACCATCTTCGCGCCTTGCCCCATTTGCCACGTGCCTTGCTCGCCCGCCATTACCTTGGCAAGGGACTGGCCTATAAGAAGGATCTGAAGCGGGCTGGTGTTCAGACCCTGCGTAACATCACTGACCTGCACGCGGCCGGGGATGGACGGCTCGAAACGATCACTTTCCGGCACAAGGGGCGGCGACGAACCCTCGCCACGCAGCTGTTGCTGACGCACTTCGGCGTGGCGCCACGCATCCACCTTTCCCAGGCGGCCGGCTGTCGGCATTGCTGGGACGACAGCCAGCAGTGCTGGCGACCACTGCTCGATGGATGGGGCAACAGCAGTATCGATGGCATCCTGATCGCTGGAGACGGTGCGGGTATAGGCGGCGCGCGCGCGGCTGAACACGCTGGCCGGCTGGCAGCTTGGCAAATGGCTTGCGCGCTCGGGCGCATCGACAGCGACGAGCGCGACCGACTGGCGCGCGACGACAGGGGATGGCTGCGCGCCGAACGTCATGTACGGCCATTCCTGGATGCTTTCTTTCGCATCCCGGGATCGTTGCTGGTCACATCCCGCGACGACACCATCGTGTGCCGTTGTGAAGAGATTACCGCCGGCGAGATTCGCGCGGCGGTCGCACAAGGCCACGATGACGCCAATCAAGTGAAGTTTTTGACCCGTTGCGGCATGGGAGCCTGTCAGGGCCGGCAATGCGCGGCGAGCGTCGCGCATATCGTCGCCGCCCAGGGGGGCAAGCATCCTGCCAATGGCGGCCCGTTTCGCGGTCGCCCGCCGGTGGCACCGCTGACCCTGGGGCAACTTGCCAGCCTTTATCCGGAAGAAAGCGAATAATGGCCGCGCGGCATGCCGACGTATTGATCATCGGCGGTGGGCTGATGGGTTTCTCGACAGCGCTGCATCTCGCGAAGCGTGATGTGAGCGTGATCGTCGTGGAGAAAGACAGTCCTGGCCGTCACGCCTCCGGTGTCAATGCCGGCGGCCTGCGGCGCCTCAACCGACATCCGGCCGAGATACCCTTGTCGGTGGCTGCCGCCGACATCTGGCGGCATATCGAATCGCTGCTCGGCGATGATTGTGGTGCGCGTTTTCCCGGCCAGATTCGGGTTGCGGAGAGCGATGCCGACATGCGCCTGCTGGAAGAACGCGCCGCGCTGGTGCGGAGCCTGGGTTACACGCACGAGGAGATCATCGATCGTGACGAGTTGTACCAGCGGGTGCCGGCATTGGCGCCGCACTGCAAGGGGGCTCTGATGTGTCGTGACGACGGCTACGCCCGGCCTTTCCATGCACTGACCGCCTTTCGTCACAAGGCCTGTTCGCTGGGCGTGGCGCATTTCCCCGGAACCCGTGTCGACGGCATCGAGCGCATCGCTGACGGATGGCGCCTGATGACACCGAAAGGCGAGTTTCGCGCACCGTTACTGGTGAACTGCGCGGGCGCCTGGGCCGGCCATGTTGCCGCGGTGCTGGACGAACCTGTGCCGCTGCGACCCGGCGCGCCGATGCTGATGATCAGCGAACGCCTACCGCCTTTCGTCCAACCGGTACTCGGCGCGGCGAGTCGTAAATTGTCGTTCAAGCAAATGGGAAACGGCACCCTGTTGATCGGCGGCGCGCATAGGGCGGAGTTGGATTTCGCGCATCAGACGACAACGCTGAACTGGGCCCGACTTGCCACCAGCGCGCGCACCGTGATGGCGCTGTTTCCACAGTTGGACAATGTGCGCATCGTGCGTGCCTGGGCGGGTATCGAAGCCTTCATGCCAGACGACCTGCCAGTGATCGGCGCCAGCAGTGTATCGCCGGATGCCTGGCACGCCTTTGGTTTCTCCGCGCATGGATTCCAGTTGTCGCCGATCGTCGGCAGGATACTCTCCGAACTGATCCTCGATGGTGGCAGCGACCTGCCGATCGAGGCGTTCCGTATCGAGCGATTTCGCTGAATTTTGCGCGTTGTCAGTCAATTGAGGAGGAGTCGGATGATGAGGAGTCGGATGATGAAGATGCAAGGCAAAGTTCTACCCGGGTTGATAGTTTTGAGCATGACGGCTTGTGCGCCGGTGATCAGGGAGATTCAGGTGACCCATGCCGAGGGCTCCGGAGCGCCGATACACGTTGAACCGATGCGGGTCGTTTCCAACATCGAGATACACAGCGGTGGCGCCAGCACGCCCGAGGTGAGGGTACGACCGGTCTACCCCGAAAATGCAAGTTATCAACGGATAGGCGAGTTGCCCGATCGTACTGAGATCGATGTCGACACCCACCTGAATCGCTTCACTGGCGAGATGGCCGCACCGAGTTACGGCGGCTATGACCTGAAGCTGGATGTCGGTTATACCGAGTGGCTGGTCCAGAGCAACGTCTCGAGTCATCAGCGACTCCTCGTGGAAGCGCCGGATTCCTGTTTTGCTTTCGATGGCGAGCTTCCATTACCCTTCGACCTGGGGCCGGTCAAGAAGAGTAACGGTGAGGAATTTGGTACCGCGCACCTGGCGTGGCGACCTCAGAATTGGCCATTCGAAGCGCCGGGTCACGGCGCCATCTCCTTTCAAATTAGTACAAATCAGTTTCCGAACCATAATCAGGAACCCTATTACTGGATGGTGGACTTCATGGCCAAAGGGATTCCAGGGCGGGACGGATGGCTACAAAGCAACGGCGTGACGTTTCGGGCGAAGACCGATGCGACGGGGATTTATGCACAGCCGATTTTCCTGATTCGCGACCCAGATAATGGCGAGGTCCGCTATTGGGCGCCGAAGGATATGGCGACGGGCAAGTTCCTTATGTATCCCATCAGCGAATCGCCGGATAGCGCATCTCGCTGGAAGGTCATCGAATGGTCGAGCGGCCTGCCGGAAGGGGTGAGGGAAGCGATATACATCAGGATCTATGGTGACTCGCATTACTCATCGATGGATACCGGAAAAACCCTGTTTCTCGACGGCGTCTGTCCGATTCCGCCGGGTGTGACGCCGGCGGGTGGCGAGGTCGTCGAGGCTGTCGTCAATCCCTGGCTCTGAGAGGTCATGTGTCAAGCAACCATATGATTGCATCCCTTTTCCGCATCTCATCCAAATCAATCGTTATCGTGGGCCAGCCGTTGCAGGGCTTCGAGGTCCTTAGGTATCAGTCGGTTATAGCGACAATCGACGATCTGTTTCTTGCGTAGATCGGCGCTGATGCGGCTCAGGTGAACCGAGGTGACGCCGATCGCGTCGGCGATATCCTCGCGGTTCAACGGGATGTCGATCGGTTGGGTGATGTCGATGCCGCGTTGCGACAGACGGGTGGTGAGTTCGCAGAGAAACATGGCGAAGCGTTGCAATGCCGGTGCCTGACCGACGTAGGACAAGCGCAGGCGGCACTCCTGGGCCTGCTGGCACTGGATCTGGATCAGCTTGCGGGTCAGGGTGGGGTCGTCTTGCATCAGGGTCTCGATATTGTATTCACTGAAGCTGCATAGCACGACGGGCGTCGCCGCGACGGCGGAATAGTCGAGTGGCGCGCCGAAATCAGCGCGATAGCCGATGAAGTCTCCTGGCAAGGCGATGCTGAGTACCTGACGTTGGCCGTTTTTCAATACCTTGTAACGAATCACCCAGCCGGAAAACAGGGTATAGGCGCGTCGTAGAGTATCTCCTTCCTGAAACAGGATCTGGCCGGTGGGGGCCTGGTACTGGGTGCTGCGCAATTGTTCGCGTCGCGCGGCGTCTTCCTGGCTGCCCGGCTCGAACCAGGCAAGCCCGCGCACTGGGCAGGCGCTGCATTGTGTGTGCGGTTCTGGCCTGATGGTGAATCTGTTCATGTCGGGTTGGGATCCGTGCGGTGATACATGGACTGTCACGCTTGGGTTTCGTTCCGTGAATACGGCGGATTTTTCTGTCGCCAAGCATATCCAATTGTAATTTTTTTTCAAATCAATTCGTTAGCGGATATGGATCAGGCATGGCTATATGCCATCAGTTACCTGTGATTCGTCCGCAAGGCGGCCGTGAATACCCCCCATAGGCTTCATGAGGGCGGGCAGGTGCTGTTTCCCGGTCGACTCGCGTCTGGAGAAGACGGCTGGCGAATCGGGACCATCGCTTCCCACGATAATGGTGTAGGATTCTATAATTACCCTGTGGAAGCTCACTTGGCGCGTTTCAACGTCTGCGCCGGGCCGTTGAATTCCCGGGTACTGGCATCGGACTGCCCATGGTGACGCGCGTCACCATGGGCGAACCACCGGACCGAAGTGACGGAGCAGTCATCGAAAATGGCGGTACCTCCCTGTACCGCACACAGGCCATTGAAAAATGCCATTTTTCAATGGCTTGCTACAGCAACGCGAGGAGGAGATGAGCATGCAGCAGAAGACCCTGTTGCTGGTCGAAGACAACCCCGATGACGAACTGCTGACGTTGCGCGCGTTGCGTCGTTACAACCTCGCGAATGAGATCGTCGTCGCGCGCGATGGCCAGGAGGCGCTGGATTATCTGTTCGCCGAGGGCGAGTTCAGCGGACGCGATACCCACCAGTTGCCGCAGGTCATCCTGCTCGACTTGAAACTACCGAAGTTGGATGGCCTACAGGTATTGCAACGCCTGCGAGCCGACAAGCTCACCCATCACGTGCCTGTGGTGATCCTCACCTCGTCGAACGATCAGCGGGACAGACTCCGCAGTTACGATCTTGGCGCCAACAGCTATGTCCGCAAGCCCGTGGATTTCAAGGAATTCCTGGAGGCCGCGCGCCAGCTCGGACTCTACTGGTTGGTATTGAACGAGATACCCTATGATCCCGACTGACGGTATTCCGCTGCGCGTGCTGATCGTTGAAGATTCAGAGGACGACGCCATTTTGTTGCTACGCAAGATCCGGCTCGGTGGCTATCGGCCGGCGATGCGGCGGGTGGATACCGCGGAGGCGATGCGCCAGGCGCTGGAGACGCAAGCCTGGGATCTGATCATCGCCGATCACAATATCCCCGGCTTCGGCTCGATCGAGGCCCTGGAGATTGCCCGGAAATACGATGCCGACATCCCATTCATTCTGGTGTCCGGCAGCATTGGTGAAGAGATCGCCGTCGATGCGATGAAATCCGGCGCGCACGACTATGTGATGAAAGACAATCTGACCCGTCTGCCGCCGGCGATCGATCGCGAGCTGCGCGAGGCCGAGAACCGGCGCGCGCATCGCAAGGCCGAGGCAATGATCCGTCATATGGCTTTTCACGACGGACTCACCGGTCTGGTCAATCGCGCCGAGTTCGAACGGCGTGTCGCTGATGCCGTCGACAGCGCGCAGCGCACTGGCGAGCAGCATGCGCTGTGCTATCTCGACCTCGATCAGTTCAAGCTGGTCAACGACAGTTGCGGCCATCTTGCTGGCGACGAGCTGCTGCGCCGCCTCAGCCGCCGCTTGCGGGGGGGCATTCGCGAGAGCGACACGTTGGCGCGGGTCGGTGGTGATGAATTCGGTGTGCTATTGAACAATTGTCCATTGGCGCGCGCCGAGCAGATCGCGCGTGGTCTCTTGGAACGCATCAAGGATTTCCGCTTCGTCTGGGGGGAGCGCAGCTTCAACGTCAGCGCCAGCATCGGCGTGGCGCGGGTGAATGGCGAGGATGACACCAACGCGCTGCTGAGCGTGTCCGACATGGCCTGCTATCGCGCCAAGGAAAAGGGCCGTGGCCGCATCCATTTGTATTCGAGAAATGACAGCGAACTCTGCCGGCGACGTGGCGAGATGCAATGGATAGAGCGGCTGCAACAGGCGATCGAACACGATAGGCTGGAGCTTCATCGTCAACCGATTCGCGCGCTGTCCGGCGCGGCTTCGCACAATGAGTTGCTGGTGCGCATGTGCGGTGACGACGATACGCTCGTCCTGCCGGATTGTTTCATCCCGGCGGCGGAACGCTACAATCTGATGCCGGAGATTGATCGTTGGGTGATCGGCCATGCCTGCGCCCAGTATCGCCAGCAGTTACGCATGAAAAATTCCAGCATCGAATGCGGCGCGATCTTCATCAACCTGTCGGCCACCTCGCTGAGCGATGACGGCCTGGTCACCCACATTCGCGAGCAACTGGAGAAATACGATATCGCGCCACGATGCATGGGCTTCGAAATCACCGAAACCGCCGCTATCGCCGATCTGGATTGCGCCATCCGGCTGATCACCGCATTGCGCGGTTTCGGTTGCAAGGTGGCATTGGACGATTTCGGCACCGGCATGAACTCCTTTTCCTACCTGAAGTCATTGAAGGTCGATTTCATCAAGATCGATGGCGGTTTCGTGCGCACCATGCTGGAGGACGCAATGGACAACGCGATCGTCGAGGCAGTCAACCATATCGCGCATATCGCTGGCATCCAGACCATTGCCGAATGTGTCGAGAACGATGTGACGTTGAGCCGGCTGGCCGGGCTGAAGGTGGATTTCGTGCAGGGCTGGGCGGTTGGCCGGCCCGAGGCGTTCACCCGCCCGACCACGTCTCAGCCGACCTGATCGAGCAGGCGTTTGCGGAATTTCACGCCGAGTGAATCGGCGAGCCGTTGGCAGGCTGGGATGTCGACGCCATCCAGTCCGTCTATCGCGGTTGCGGTTACGTCTCCGACGTGGTTCGGCGCCAGGCGCAGAAAGTCGAGCATTGCCTCGAACGCGCCGGGCAATCGTGGCTGGCAGTGGCGCGCATACACCTCGGCGTCCTGTGCGTTCATGGATACCGATAGGCTGTTCACGCAGGCGCTCAGCTCGGGCAGCACGTTGCGCTTGTGCGCCAGATTGGCCAAGCCGTCTGTGTTCACGCGCACCGGCACGTCGAAGCCACGCACCCAACTGGCGACCTCCAACAACACCTTCAGGCGCAGAGTCGGCTCGCCATAGCCACAGAATACGACTTGATCATAGCCCGATGGATCGCTGATCGCGGTGATCACCTCGTCAGCCGTCGGGCGCTGCTCCAGTGTCAGATCGTAGCCTTTCACATGATGATCACCGAGGGTCTTGGGACAGAACGCGCACACCAGGGTACAGCGGTCGGTGATGTTCAGATAGAGACGTTGGTCGATGGCGTAGGCGAGCTGGCTCATGACATGAGGGTGAGGATTGCCGCGCCGAGCAACAGCCGATAGATCACGAACACCGTCATGCCCATGCGCTCGATATATTTCAGGAAGAGCTTGATGCAAGCATAGGCGGCGGCGAACGACAGCAGCGCGCCGATCGCCATGCCGCCCCAGTTCAGCGCGACGCCGCCCTTAAGTATCTCCAGCACGATCACCGCGCCGGACATCAGGATGGTCGGTATCGACAACAGAAATGAGAAGCGCGCGGCGGTCTCGCGATTGAAGCCGAGCATCAACCCGGTGGTCATCGTGATGCCAGACCGTGAGGTGCCGGGGATGATCGCGAGAATCTGAGACATGCCGATCAACAAGGCGCCCCGCCAATTCATGTCGTGTTGTGTCTTGATGCGCTTGCTGGTGGCATCGGCCCACCACAGCAGCAGGCCGAAGCCGATGGTCGCCGCGGCGATGATCGATGCCGAGCGAAGTTCCAGCTCCAGCACCTTCTTGACGATGAAGCCGGCAATGACGATCGGGATGGTCGCGATGATAATCTGGATCGCCAGGCGGCGTTCCTCGACACTTTTGTCGTCCTCGGCGGAAGGATGTAGCAGCGCCGAGAGCATTGCAGCGATGTCCTCGCGAAAATACAGCATCACCGCGCCCAGCGAACCCAGGTGCAGCGAGATATCGAAGGCAAGCCCCTGGTCGACGAAGCCGAACAACTTCGGCATCAGGATCAGATGCGCGGAACTGGAGATCGGCAGGAATTCGGTGAACCCCTGGACCAGCGCGAGCAAGAGGATATGGTCGAGTGGCATCAGATGTCTCCCCAGGGGGCATCGAGTAGCTTGCGCTCCCAGGCGATGGAATGCGCGGCAATGGCTTCCAGGTCGTCGAAGCGTGGCGTCCAGCCAAGGGTCTCGCGGATGCGCTCGGCGGCGGCGATCAGCGCCGGCGGATCACCGGCGCGGCGCGCGCGTTCGACGATATGCAGCGGCGCACCATGCACCTTTTGTACTGTGTCCAGCACCTCGCGTACGCTGTAGCCGTGGCCATAGCCGACGTTCAGTGTCGTCGAGTCGCCGCCACCCTCCAGGTAGCGCAAGGCATCGACGTGCGCCATCGCCAGATCCTCGACATGGATATAGTCGCGCACTCCGGTGCCGTCCGGCGTCGGGAAATCGGTGCCGAAGATGAACAGGGTATCGCGCTTGCCGACGGCGGCCTCGGCGGCGACCTTGATCAGCAATGTGGCGTTCTTCGTCGACTGGCCAATGCGGCCTTCCGGGTCGGAACCGGCGACATTGAAATAGCGCAGAATCACATGGCGCATGTCGCTGGCCTTGCCGAGATCGCGGATCATCTGTTCGCTCATCAGCTTGGACGCTCCGTACGGATTGATCGGCGCGGTCGGGGTATCCTCGGCGCATACCGGCGAATCGGCCGGTATGCCATACACGGCGGCGGTCGATGAGAAGACGAAGCGCCGGACTCCAGCATCTGCGCAGCATTCGAGCAGGTTGCGCGTGTTGCAGGTATTGTTACGGTAATACTTCAGTGGCTTCTCGACCGATTCGGGCACGATGGTATGCGCGGCGAAGTGCAGTACCGTGTCGACGTTGTAGTCGCGCAGCAGGTGACTGACCAATTCCTGGTCGCCGGTATCGCCCTCGATCAGATCGCCATACAGCACCGCTTCGCGAAAGCCGGTGCTGAGATTGTCCAGGGTGACGATGCGTCGGCCGGATTCGCCGAGTTGGCGAGCCGCGTGGCTGCCGATATAGCCGGCGCCGCCGGTGATCAGGATGCTGGGTTCGGACATGATGCAAGGGTTCCTGCTGCTGAAATTGCCGGGCATTATACGCGCAACCCCGGTTAGCGTGGCATCATGACGCGCTTTCGCGAAGGGTATCGAGGCATGAGGGAACGGATTGGCATCATCGTCTGGTTCGCCGGTGTATTGTTCATGGGTCTGGCGACGACTGGCTGTCAGCGGCAACCCGCCGACGGCGCGATCCGTTTCGGCGTGCCGAACCTGCCGGAGAATTTCGACCCGCGCTTCGCCAGCGATGCAATCTCCAGCCGCGTGAACCGTCTGCTATACGCCCGCCTGGTGGATTTCGACTCCGCCTGGCGGCCGGTGCCGGCGCTGGCGACCTGGACGCGGCTCGGTCCGCGACATTACCGTTTCCATCTTAAGCCGAAGCGGCGTGATTTCAGCAACGGCGACAGGCTGACATCGGCCGATGTAGTGGCCACCTATCGCAGCATCCTCGACGAGAACAGCGGCTCGCCGCATCGCATCGCCCTGGGCAACGTCCGCGCGCTACGCGCGCTGGACATCGATACGCTGGATCTGCTGCTGAAACGACCCGATCCACTCGCACCGGCACTGCTGGTGCATGGCATTCTGCCGGCGCGCCTGCTGGCCGAGGGACACGACTTCCGCGCCCGACCGGTCGGTAGCGGACCCTTTGCCCTGGAGCCGGGCGCCGACAGTTCTCAGGTGAGTCTGCGCCGGCGAGCGGATGACCTGCGTCTGCGCTTCGTCCGCGTCGCGGATCCGCTGGTGCGAGTGATGAAATTGGGGCATGGTGAGATCGATCTGTTGCAGAACGATCTGCCACCGGAACTGGTTGGCTGGCTGGCATCGCGTCCGGGGCTGAGCATGCAGCGCGCCGCTGGCGGCAACTTCAGCTATCTGGGCTTCAATCTGGATGACGAGGCGACCGGTGATCCGCGTGTGCGCCGGGCGATCGCCAGCGCGATCGATCGCGAGGCGGTCCGCCACTATCTGTTTCAGGATCATGTCCGGCTCGCCAGCGGCCTGCTGCCCCCAGAACATTGGGCAGGCTATCGTGGCGCGGCGGGTTTTCAGTACGACCCGGCGCTGGCGCGGCGTCTGCTGGCCGATGCCGGTTATGATGACGAGCATCCGCTGCATCTGGTCTACAAGACCTCCAGCGATCCGTTCCGTCTGCGCATCGCGACTATCATCCAGGCGCAACTGCGCGGGGTCGGCGTGGACGTGGATATCGCCAGCCATGACTGGGGCACCTTCTTCGGTGATATCAAGGCAGGGCGTTTTCAGCTCTACAGCCTGGCATGGGTCGGAGTGAACACGCCAGATATCTTCCGCTATGTGTTTCACAGCGAATCACTACCGCCCCATGGCGCGAACCGGGGACGCCTGCGTGATACGCGCGTCGATGCGTTGATCGAACAGGCGGAACGTCAGCCGGACATGAGGTCCGCGGCAGCGTCATACCGCCGCTTGCAACAGCGCTTACTGGCGTTACTGCCCTATGTGCCGCTGTGGTATGAGGATCAGTACGCCTTCACTCGTGAGGATATCGCGGGCTATCGCGTCAGCCGGGATGGGCGCTTCGATGCGCTGGCGAGGGTAAGGCGGGTGAAACAGGCCATGCCCGATCACGGGCGCTGAGCCACGATGTTCGGCTGGCCAGGGCTATAGCGCGGCCTGTATGCGGTTGCGACCCCTCTTCTTCGCCCGATAGAGCGCCGTGTCGGCACGGTCGAACAGGCTGTCTTCATCGTCACCGGCATTCAGCTCCGCGATACCGAGACTGGCGCTGATCGGCACTTCGATGCCGTCGATGTTTTCGATCGCGGCGATGCTCTCGCGCAGGCGCTCGGCCAGCAGCTTCGCGCCATCCAGCGTGGTGTCGCTGAGCAGGATGACGAATTCCTCGCCGCCATAGCGGAATAGCATATCACTGCCGCGAATCGCCTGTTCCATCACCTCGGTGGTCTTTTGTAATACCCGGTCGCCCATGGAGTGACCGAAACGGTCGTTGATCCGCTTGAAATGATCCAGATCGACGACGATCAGCGACAATGGTCGCTCTTTCCTCCTCGCCAACTGGATATCACGACGAATCGCCTGATGAAAACTGCCCCGGTTGCATATCCCGGTGAGCGGATCGTGCAGAGCGGCGCTGATCGCGTGGGAATAGAGCCGCGCATTGCGCAGCGGATAGAGCAGACCAGCGAGTAGATTCTCCAGACGGTTCAATTCCACTTCTTGGAAGGAGTGTTCGCGGGAGAAGGTGATATCGCCGAGTACGTCGTCATCGATGCTCAGGCGATAATGCGCCTGGTGAGCCTTTTCGATGCCGACCAGATAGTCATGATCCAGCTGACTATCGGCATAGCGCACGCCATTGAACGGTACCGTCTGGTTGGCGAGGTGGGCAAACAGCTCCAACTGTTGCGCGATGTCCAGGGTGGTTTGCAACTGCCCCATCAACTCCAGTGCGCGCGGGCCGAGATGCTCCGGGTTCGCTGGAAGGATTGTCGCCGGTGTTTGTTCCGCGGAAACCAATTTTAGATTACCTTTGGTGTGAGTCGTGTGCGTCATTGTTATCTCTTTGTGAATTCGTGCTAACTGCCGAAGAGCAAAGCGAGAACTGTGCCAAAACAAATAAACCATTATATATCAGTAATTTATGTTTCAACTCTGTGCTGGGGTCAGAATGATGACGTAATGGTGGCGGCTCGAACCGGGCGACATGCATCGCACATCGTCATTTTTTCGACGCCTGTTTCAGTCGTCAGTATTACGCCACGGCGAAAGATCGTCTATGCTGATGGCGAAGCCATCACAACCCTCGGGGGAACCGGAATGCTGCGACGATCCGCCTTCCATGCCTTTTTGAAATCCCTGTCCTGGCTCGGCTTGGTATTGGCTCTTGACCTGTTCGCACGTCAGGAGGGCCAGTTGCAACAGGGCATGGTCAACCCTGGTTATCAGGAAAAGCCGGATTGGTTCAAGAATTCCTTCCTGGATATTCGCGAGGATGTCGACGAGGCTCGTCAGGCTGGACGTCGAGTATTGCTGTATTTCTATCAAGATGGCTGCCCATACTGCGCCAAGCTGCTGAAGGACAATCTGTCGCGGGCGGATATCGAGAAGACGCTGCGCGAGAGCTTCGATGTCATCGCGATCAATCTATGGGGCGATCGCGAGGTGGCCGGCTTCGATGGTAAGCTGCGGAGCGAGAAACAGTTTGCCGTCGATTTGAAGGTCATGTATACGCCGACGCTGGTGTTTCTCGACGACGATGGCAAGGCGCGCTTGCGCATCGATGGCTACTACCCAGCGGAAAAGTTTCGTCTCGCGCTGGCTTATGCCGGCGAACGTGACCGGCAAACCTTTCGCGACTTCCTCGCAGCGAACCAAGCACGGAACCGCGCTGGGTCGGTCGCCAGCGAACCAGGCTTCATGCGTCCGCCATTTCGACTTCCGGCGGCGCATCGGCATGCCGACCGTCCGCTGGCGGTGTTCTTCGAGGAACCGGACTGCCGGCCCTGCGAGGAATGGCATGCCGACGCGTTGAAGCGTCCAGAGATTGCCGCCACGCTGAGGCGTTTCGACGCGCTGACGCTGAACATGTGGGTGAAGACCCCACTGATCACGCCCGATGGGCATAGAATCCACGCGGATGCCTGGGCCAGGAAACTGGATATCGGTTATGCGCCGAGCATCGTTTTCTTCGATGTCGACGGGAAAGAGGTGTTCCGCACCGGAGCCTATCTGAAGGCATTTCATCTGAATGCCGCCCTGAACTATGTGCTTTCCGGCGCCTATCGCGAGCAGCCGGAATTCCAGCGTTTCGTCGATGACTGGGCGGATGCCCAGCGCGCTCGGGGCATCGAAGTCGACTTGATGAAGTAGACGGGGCGGTATTCACCGGGTGAATCGCATCATGCGCATCACAGACAGCGCCGAGATCCAATGCCCCTATTGCTGGGAACGGATCTTCATCAAGATCGACCCGTTGATTCCCCGGCAGGAATATGTCGAGGACTGCCAGGTCTGCTGCCGACCGATAGAGATCCGCGTGAACCTGGATGCGGATGGTCGGGCGGATGTCACCGCGAACCGGGATGACGACTGAGTCCCTGGCGACGACGGAAGTCCAATTCGCTTCAAGCATGCGGCAATGCATTGTGCAGGCGTGTGACGATCTGCTCTATCACAAGGGCTACAATACGATGCCCTTCAGTGATATCGCCGCGGCCTCGGGCGTCTTCCCGGGGAAACTTCAACTACCCCTTCAAGACCAAGCGGCAGGTGCTGGATGCTGTCATCGAACACCGTATTCAGCAGTGCCGGGAGATGCTCGACGGCTGGGAGAGGGAAGGTCCGCCGTTTTGGCTGCCCGATGGGAGCATTGAATGCCGAGCGGGGAAGTATCAATTGGAACTGCAAGCAACCGCCTGGAGGCAGTTCGATCTGTTTCGGGACTGGCTGACCCGGCAGTTCCAGGCCTTGTGCCCAAGCCAGGATGCCGACGTCCTGAGTATGCGTTTGCTGACCCGCACCCAAGGCGTGGCGGTAATGGCGCATGTCTATGTCTATGCCGATCCCGCGCTGATACAGCGCGAGGCGGATGGCATTGTTACTCGGCTGGAAGGGTTGGAACCTGACGGATGAGCGCGGCGCCATCGGGCGCAACCGCTTACCGTCGCGTTCGGTACCTTTGATGTCGTCGAGTCAGTACCCGGCGTATCCGAAGTGAAATCGATGGGCATGCGGTATTTTTTATGGCTTCCATGTTGTTCGCCGTCTCGGGATGTACTTCGGGCTGCATTTCAAATATGACGAGGAAAAAGCTAAGGAAGGCGTTTACGATGCCATGGAGCCTGATGCCTCCTCAGATGGTGATCCGGTCGAAGTAACGTGCCCGATAGAGCAGGCGTTGCTCACCGTGATCGGTGAATGCCGCGCGAGTATGCAGCACGTTGTTGCTGATCAACCCCTGACCGGCATCCAGGCGGCCGCGAAAATGCCAGGGTGTCGGGGTCTTCAGGGTTTTCTTCAGGAAGGTCACGGCCTCGTGTAACAGTGGGTCGTCACGCCATGCGATGCTGCGCTCGCGGTCGGTATAGCGCATATGCAGGTGGCCATCGGAGCGTATCGAGAACACCGGGCCGACGCGCGCGGGGCGGATCTCCTCACCGTTGCGGATGTTAGCCGGGATGGTCAGCGCGCGTGGGTGCATCAGTGCGCGAATGTAGTCCGGGTTTTCCTCGCGGAGCAACAGGTAGAGTATTTCGTGGTCGAGCAGCTCGTTCTCGCCGCCTTCGGCGGCCGGTCTCACGCAATGCAACAACACTGCGTGGATCTGCTCATGCGGCGCATTGTAGTAGCCATCGGTATGCCAGGCGAGCGGCCGGTTGGAATAGGGGATGTAACCGCGTTTCAGCACGTCTGGCCTCACGCTCAGCGAGGTGATCGCGTCCGCATCGGCGTATAGATTGCGATCCAGTCTTTCCAAGCCGAAGTGACGGCCGAGCGAGCGGATCAGGCGCTTGTCGTCGTGCCCAGACAAGCCAGTCCAGATGGCCATGTTGGTTTTTGCGCAACGTTGGCCGATGGCTTGTCGTTCCGCTGGCGTCGCTTCCCGTGGCTCGCGAATCTCGATGATCAGTTCGTCGAGATTGGCCGGGTAGTCCTGAAGTTTTGCATCGCGCCAGCGCGGGTAGGCGTCGTGGTTATCCGGATCGAACGGATTATTTCGCGGGAGGGACATGCGTTTTGGCCGGCGATCGGGTACGCTGTTGCAAGAGGCGCAACATCAGACGCATCTCCGATGGCGACAATGCCGGCTTCTGGCCGCGTGAGGCCGCCAACGCGCCTTGCAGCAGGGCTTCCGGATGAAGGCTCCAGCCCTGACGGCGAAAGTCGCTGGCGATCTGGTAGGCGGTGGCGTAGCTGATCCGGTCGGCGCGACTCTTCAGGGTATCGGTTGCGGCTTGGACGGGGGTATCCGCGAAGCCGAGGCGCGCGCCAAGCAGCAGCGCCGCAGCGAACAGGTGTTTTGTCGATAGCTTCATTGCGCGCTTTTCTCCGGTAGCACTTTGCGTAGTGTCAAGGTGTAGACGACGGTGCGGTTCTCCAATGGGGTATGCCGGGCAAAGGCCAGCTCTGGCGGTAATACGATGCGCCATTTCGCGCCTTCGTGCATCATGCCAATGGCCTCGGTGAGTCCCCGGATCAGCTTGTCCAGACGGTAGGTTTCTGGCTTTCCCCGGCGGTAGGTGCTGTTGAACTCGACGCCGTCCGCGCGTGTCGCGACATAGTCGATGACAACCTGGTCCCTCGGGCCTGGCCTGAGTCCTTTTCCTGGACTCAGAATCTCGTATTGCAGCCCGCTGTCCGTGGTCTTGACGCCTTTCCTCGCGGCATGTTCCGCGCGGAAACGCTTGCCATGCGCGCGAATGTCGGCCACGGCTTGGCGTTTCGTCGACTGCTGGCGTCGGCGTAACCGGCGCTTTATGTCGACGAGTAATATTTCCATGCCTCGCTTGTCGATCCGTGGCGGTTTGCCAGCAAGAGCATCCTGGATACCTTGCCGGAAGGCGTCTGGCTGGATTTCGACGTGGATACGGCGCATGTCGTTGCCGAGCTGGCTGCCCAGGCTGTAGTCGATACGTTGTGCCTGGTCGCTCAGATCGATGGTGGGTGGTTCGGCATGGACGATATCACATTGGCCGAGCGCGCGGATCAGGAGATAGGCCGCGAAGATTACTTTCATCATGTCAGCGAGATCTTGTTGTAAAATCTGACGCAATTCTACCGGTAACCGTGTTCAGATGAAACGCGCCAGCAAGGACATCGGTTGGGCGCCATCGGGTATCGGGATGCGGACATGGTAGCCGCCGCCGGGCGCTTCATGCATGGGCGCGCCACTCGCGTCGTGCATATCCTCGAGCACGAAACGTTGATTTCCGTCGGGGTTCAGTAGTTGCAGATGGTCGCCGATGGCAAACTTATTCTTTACCTCGACACTTGCCAGTCCATCATTCACCTCGGTGATCTCTCCAACGAAGAGCTGCTTCTGGCTGCGTGAGCAACTCAGGCGATAGCTCTGCAATTCGTCGCTTTCGTGACGTTCGAAGAAGCCGTCGGTATAGCCACGGTTCGCCAGGCTTTCCAGTTCGCTCATCAAGTCCGGGTTGAATGGCCGGCCGGCGACGGCATCGTCGATCGCGCGACGATAGACCTGTGCGGTGCGCGCGGTGTAGTAGAAGGACTTGGTGCGACCCTCGATCTTCAGGCAGTCGATGCCGATGTGCGCCAGTCGGTGAATGTGTTCCACCGCGCGCAGATCCTTGGAGTTCATGATGTAGGTGCCGTGCTCGTCCTCGAAGATTGGCATCAGTTCGCCGGGGCGGTTCTGTTCCTCCAGGTAGTAGACTTCGCTGGCGGCTGGGTGCCGCTTGATCGATTCCAGTGGCAACTCGGCTGCCGCGTCAAGATCGTGTTTAGCGATCTTGTATTCCCAGCGGCAGGAGTTCGTGCAGGTACCCTGGTTGGCGTCACGATGATTGAAATAGCCAGACAGCAGGCAGCGCCCG
>JALSSX010000067.1 GCA_026984055.1 Sedimenticola sp.
TCCGTAATATTATGATTATTATGTAAATAATTCCTTTCTTTTCTGTAAGAAAAAGCGGCAAATTCTTGCCGCTTTCGGCTAAAGCCTGCCCCCCCATTGCCGTTAGCCATTGCGGAAGCGGTGAATGCCATCATTCAGTTGGTATATCCGCTAGGTAACCACACTCCGTGGATGCGTCCACGGAGACTTTGGATTTCGTCGCCATGTGGGCGATGAAGCCAGGAGAAAGTCAATGGCACTTGTAGTCAACAGTAACCTCTATTCGCTGAATGCTCAGCGGAACCTGAACAAGACTCAGGGGGATTTACAGACATCCTTGCAGCGCCTGTCCTCGGGCCTGCGTATCAATTCGGCCAAGGATGACGCGGCTGGCCTGTTCACCACCGAGAAGATGACCGCCGATATCCGCGGCATCAACCAAGCAGTGCGGAATGCCAGTGACGGTATCTCGCTGGGTCAGACGGCGGAAGGCGCGCTCGGCCAGATCTCTTCGAATATGCAGCGTATCCGGGAGATTGCGGTGCAGTCGGCAAATGCCACGGTCGAGGACCGTAGCGGTTTACAGAAGGAGGTGGACCAGCTGACCCAGGAAATCTCGCGCATCACAGCAACCTCCGAGTTCAATGGGCAGACCTTGCTCACCGGCACGGCCTCGCTGAGTTTTCAAGTGGGCCAGGACGGCACGGCGAATCAACAGGTCACGGTCGACACGCTAGAACTCAGCGGCCTGAACGCGGTGAATGTCAGCGACCTGACCGCAACCTCGACCATCGATGTCTCCTCGGCCTCGGCGGCATCCGCCGCGCTGGCCAATCTGGACAATGATCTGGACACAGTCGCGCAAGATCGGGCAACCTTCGGCGCGGTGCAGAACCGCTTCGAGGCGGTGATCTCCAACCTGCAAAACTATGCGGAGAACCTGACCGCCTCGCGGAGTCGGATACAGGATACCGACTTTGCCTCGGAAACCGCGAAACTGACGCGTTCGCAGATTCTGCAACAGGCAGGTGTCTCGATCCTGGCACAGGCGAACACGGTGCCGCAGCAGGCGTTGAGTCTGCTGAGATAAGCGCTCGCTGAAGAGAACGACTGGCGCAGGGACGCGCCACGATATCCGGATATCGCTATCTGGTAACGAGTTACGATGAAGAGAGAGTATCGAGATGACTTCAACCATACTCAGTGGCGCCATCGGCGCGCTCGGGCCGGCAACGGAGGTTTCCCGTGGCGACCCGCCCCGTCCGTCCGACGGGACACGCGACGTCCGGTCCGGTGATACCCTGGCCCAGACCTTGCGCATGCAGCGGGAAAAACCGCAACCGCCGGCGGCACGTCCCTCGGAAAGTGAGGTGAGGGGTGCCGTCAAGGATCTGAATTTCGCGGTACAGAACAGCCAGCGGGCCATTCAATTTTCGGTGGACGACGAAAGCGGCGACGTGATCGTCAAGGTTATCGATGCCGAAACCGATGAAATCATCCGCCAAATCCCGCCGGAAGAGGTCGTGCGACTGGCGAAACGCATGGACGAATCCGTTGGCAGCCTGCTGCATACGGAAGTTTGATCGTCAGATGCTTGTTTGTGGCTAAAGACAGTGCCCGCGGTGCCGTTACCCATGACGGAAGCGGTAAATACCATCGATCAAGAAGGTATATCTGCTAGTCACTAACTCGCGGTCCAGGCTCGATGCGTGGCATCGCCGGACAGAGGAGAAACAAAGATGGCACTTATTGTTAACAGCAACCTGTACTCCCTGAATGCCCAGCGCAACCTGAACAGAACCCAGGGAGACTTGCAGACCTCATTGCAACGGCTCTCGTCTGGCCTGCGCATTAATTCGGCGAAGGACGATGCCGCCGGCCTGTTTACTGTCGAGAAGATGAATGCCGATATCCGCGGCATCAACCAGGCGGTGCGGAACGCCGCCGACGGCATCTCATTGGGACAGACCGCGGAAGGCGCGTTGGGACAATTGGCGGCCAATATGCAGCGTGTTCGCGAGATCGCGGTACAGTCGGCAAACGCCACGGTGGAAGATCGTTCCGGCCTGCAGAAAGAGGTCGACCAACTGACCCAGGAAATCTCGCGCATCACCGCGACCTCCGAATTCAACGGCAAGACCCTGCTGACCGGCACCGCCTCGCTGAATTTTCAGATTGGCCAGGACGGCAACGCCAATCAGCAGGTAACCGTCACAACGGTCGAGCTGAGCGCGCTGAATTCGGTGGATACCGCCGATCTGACCGCAACGCTCACCATCGATGTCTCGTCGGCCTCCGCCGCCTCCGCCGCGCTGGTGCAACTGGACAACGACCTGGATACGGTCGCCAAGGAACGCGCTACCTTCGGCGCGGTACAGAACCGTTTCGAATCGGTTATCGCCAATCTACAGAACTACGCGGAGAATCTGACCGCATCACGCAGCCGCATCGAGGATACCGATTTTGCCATGGAGACCTCGAAGCTGACCCGAGCACAGATATTGCAGCAGGCCGGTGTTTCCATACTTGCCCAAGCCAACCAAGTGCCCCAACAGGCACTCAGTCTGCTGCAGTAGACCTGAGCCACGCCGGTCGGAGCGTTCATGCTCCGGCCAGCGTGTTTTTCATGCCGGCGAGCGGGCCGGCATGAAAAACACGCTCCTTGGAGGATTCCGATATGCCCGCGATAACCGCCCCCGGTGTCGGCTCCGGCCTGGACATCAACTCACTGGTCGACAAGCTCGTCGCACTCGAAAAGCGGCCGTTGCAGGCCGTGCAGCGCCAGAAGTCCGATGCCCAGGCGCAGCTCAGTTCCTACGGCAAGTTCAAGAATGTGCTATCCGATTTCAGGAGCGCGATGAGCGCGCTGAGTACGCGCGATAGCTTTCAGCTCTTCGCCGCGTCGTCGTCCAACGAAAACAGCTTCGACGCCACCACTGGCGCTGATGCCAGCGGCGGTTCCCATGCCATCGACGTCACCTCGCTGGCGACCCGTCACAAGCTTGCCTCCAGCGCTTTTGCCGACAGCACGGCAGTGGTCGGCGAGGGTACGCTGACGTTGAGCAATGGCGTGGACTCTTTCGATGTCACCATTGATGCCAGCAACAACACGCTGGCCGGCATCCGCGATGCCATCAACAGTGCGTCGGACAATACCGGCGTGTCCGCGACCATTCTGACCGACGATGCCGGCACGCGCCTGATCATGACCGCTCGCGACTCCGGCACGGCCAACGCGATCCAGGTCTCGGTCAGCGGCGACAGCCAGGGTTCTGACAGCGACAACATTGGTCTGTCGCAACTGGTGTTCGACGCCACCACGCGGAATCTCAGCGAGGTCAACGCGGCCAGCGACGCCGAGCTGAGCATTGATGGCTTCAGTGTCACCAGCGCCAGCAATATCGTCAGCGGCGCCTTGCAAGGTGTCACGTTGAATCTGCATGCGACCGGCTCAGGCACGCTGGATATCGCCACCGACACCGGCGCCATCAAGGAATCGGCGCAGTCCTTCGTCGATGCCTTTAACAACTTGCGCGCCACCATTTCCGACCTGCGCAAGGGTAATCTGGAGGCCGATAGCACCTTGCTGAGCGTCGAGAACTTGGTGCTTGGACAGGTCAATACCAAGGCGAACATCAACGGTGGGAATTTCGACTACCTGACCCAGGTCGGCGTCGAGATCGATCGCTACGGTAAGATGAGCCTGAATGCGGCACGCTTCGAAGACGCATTGAACAGCGATTTCGACGGTGTATCCAAACTGTTCTCGGACGCAGACGGCGGCATCGCCAGACGCCTGGATGGCCTCGCCGGCGGCATCCTCGCCACGGGTGGCCTGCTGGATGCGCGTGAATCCGGCTTGAATGATCAGATCAAGGCGCTGGGCGCGCAGGCCGACCGAATCGACCGTCGCCTGGTCAGTACCGAAGTGCGCCTGCGCGCGCGATTCACCGCGATGGATTCGCTTGTCGCCAACCTGAATGCGACTGGCAGCTATTTGTCGCAACAGTTATCCGGTCTGGCGTCGCTAAACAAGAGGTAGCCCGATGTCGCATGACAGCTTCAAAACCCGCTTAGATTCACCAAGAGGAACCCCAGCATGAGCTATTCCCGCAAGCGTGGCGCGGTCGCCCAGTATGGTCAGGTCGCCACGGCCGCAGAAGTCGCCTATGCCAGTCCGCACCGGCTCGTGCAGATGTTGATGGAAGGAGTCACCGACAAGATTGCCACCGCCAAAGGGCAGATTGCTCGC
>JALSSX010000068.1 GCA_026984055.1 Sedimenticola sp.
GAATACCCGTCGCGAAACAAGACCTCGCCCCCCGCGCCGACTGGCGCAACCCGGATTTTCGCTGAACCGACTCGAACAGGCAGTCATCATGACCGATACGATCAATCGCCGCCGCTTTCTGCAATTCAGCGCTGCTTCAGTGCTTGGCGCAACCCCATCCGCCACCGGCGCATCGCCAGCAACGCCCTTCATCGCCGGTCTGTCATCGCGACAGGCACCACTACCGCGCGCCAGTGGGCCACGTGTCGTCGTGGTCGGCGGCGGTTGGGCGGGACTGACGTTGGCGAAGTACCTAAAACGCTTTCAGCCAAGATTCGACGTGGTGCTGATAGACCGCCACGCGCTGTTCGTCTCCTGCCCGCTGAGCAACTTGTGGATGGCACAACAGATCCCGCTGGAGTTCCTCGCCCACAGCTACCTGGATGCGGCGCGTAACAATGATTACCTGTTCTTCAACGCCACGGTCATCGACCTGGATCGCGGCGCGCGCAAGATCCATACCGAACAGGGTTATATCCACTATGACTATTTGGTGCTGGCGCCCGGAATCGACTACGACTATGCCCGTCTCGGGGTCGACGACCCGACGGATGAATACGCTCTGCGCACCGACTATCCAGCCGGTTTTACCGGCGCCTCCGAGCTGCTGACGATCAAGAACAAGCTCCAGGGATTCAAGGGCGGCACCTTCCTGCTGACCGTGCCAGCCGGCAACTACCGCTGCATGGCCGCACCCTATGAGCGCGCCTGCATGGCCGCCGCGATCTTCCGCAAGCATGGCATCAAGGGCAAGGTGCTGCTACTGGACATGAACCCGGATGTACGCATCAAGCGCGACGGCTTTCTGAATGCTTTCAAGACTTTCTATCCTGACATCATCCAGTACGAGACCAGTGTCGGCATCTCCGCCATCGATCCACGCAAACGCAAACTCAGCACCGACTTCGACGACTACGACTTCGACGATGCCGCAATCTATCCGCCGGTGCGCGCCTCACGTCTACTGGAGCGCCTAGCGCTAGCGGATATGAATACACCGCAGAAGGAGGCGCGCATCGATCCGTTCAAATACCATCTTCTCGGCGACGAACACGTGTATATCTGCGGGGATGCGCGCTCCCAGCCGTTCTCGAAGAGCGGCAATACCGCAAATTCAGAGGCAAAGTACGTCGCCGAGGTAATCGTCGCGCATGTCGATGGCCGCGAGATTCCATGGCGCAGCCCACAGACGATGTGCTTCTCTGGGGTGCATATCGATCCGCTGGAAGCGATGAGCATCATCGCCTTCTACCGCTATGATAGACGCCAGAAGACCTTCGCCTTCGACCGCACGCACATGGTCGAGAAATGGAGCGCTCGCATCGGTCAGGCCGGGCTTGCCTGGGGAGAAGGAATGTATCGGGATATGTTCTACGGCTGATCACACTAGCCCGGATTTCTCACCGGCGTTCGTCGCGAGGTGTTTCAAGAGTGCGACATGGCCGGCGTTCGCGACCGAGGGCCGCGCAGGCGTAGCCGACACCACTACGTCGAGCATCCCGACCGAGCGAACGCCAGTCAGGGCGTGCTATTGGGCCGCCGCAGTAGAAGGCCGGTAAGACATGCGGGCTAGGCAGGCATATAGGAAAGGGGCATCTCGAAAATCGAGATGCCCGAGTGGGACAAGGATACCCACCCTTTTCGATCACGATAAGTGATGGAAAATGTCGGCAAAGAGGCAATCGCATTTTCTTTTTGCGACGAGAAAATGCCATAGAAGGAGTTTTTCGAGATCCCAAAGGTCAGTTCGTCGGCGCCGCATCGTCATAGACCGCAAGCAATTGCTCGCCATCTTCGTACCAGACATCCACGGCTTGGTGCAGCGCGGTGCGCATCCGGCCGACCCAGGCATCCTGGGTTGCCTGCAACGCATCCCGGGTATCGCTGACAAAAGCATCGCGCCGCACCAATTCGACACCTTCGTTCACGGCTGCGTCGATCGCCAACCCGACACCGACGCCCAACGCCGCGCCCAGTGGCCCACCTATCGCGCCGGTAGCGCCACCCGCACCCGCGGCGGCCGCCGCGCTGACGCCCTTGCTCACGAAGGGCCCCGCCAGCTTCGCGAGCAATCCCTTGCCGCCGGTCGCCAGAACCTGCGCGCCCACCTTTGCGCCCAGCACCGCGCCAGAACCGACCAGCGCCGCGCCGACCGCTGCGCCGGCATCCCCCTTTTCGTAGCTGCCAAGCGCGGTGATCTTGCTGAACTGACCGCTCCAGTCGAGATGCATCGTACCGCGTGATGGCGGCTCCAGCACCCGGGTCCGGCGCCGCGCAAAGGCCTGGAAACCTCTATCGACCTGCTCCAGACTGTAGCGAAAATCGGCATGCAATTCGCTGGCAACCTGTTTGAAAGCCCGCTGCAAGCGCGCGTCGTTGATCTCCGGACGCAACACCAGCGAAACGTAATGCGCGGCAATGTATTTTCGCACCTCGACCTCGACCGCTTCACGCAAGCTCAAGGCACTGACCGGCTTCGCCATATAGGCCACCGCGCTCTGAACCGCGACACCCATGATGCGATAGGTCGTCGCCCAGCCAAAATACCAGTCGGCATAGCGCTCTATGCGCGCCCTCATATCATCGAAAATCAGCACCACGACGCCGCTCAGTGCCTGATCGGCGCGCTGGTGAGCCGCCTGCCGGCGACGTTCCAAGGCTTCCAGGTTATCCCTGACGAAATCGCTCAAGGCCGCCTCGTCAACCGCAACCCGGCGCGGCTGGCCGTCGACGGTGACGCTCAACAACGCGATGCGCGGTTCTACTTGCCGCGTGGCCGCCAAGCCGACGAGCGACGTGTCAGGGTGAACCGCTTGATGCAGCGCGATACGCGCGACGATGCTGTCATACAGACCGCGGCCGAAATAACCGCCAAGAAAAAACACCAGGGACAGTCCCAAGGCCCAGACGACGGGCGTCAGTAGCCGATACCGCATCGATGTTTGCGGCTTGACGGGAAAACGCTCTGGCAAATCGCCGGTTCGCGCCAGGGCGTGTTTGCGCCGGCGGAAAAGACGGAGCAGTTTCACGCCAGGAACCGAACGCCCGAATCAACGGCGACCACGCCATGGACCCGGTGGCATCCAACCTTGCGGCGGCGCCGGTGGCAAGGGCATGCCCGGCCGCCAGCCTGGCGGTGGCGGCATGCCAGCGGGCCAGCCAGGCGGAACGACCACGCCGGCGGGTCTGCCACCCGCACCCATCTGCTTCCAAGCCTCCAGGCGCGCGCTCTGGTGACGATGGAAAGCGTTCAATTCCGTCAGCTGATGATTGCCGAAGTTACGCATCTGGGTCTGCTGATAACGTTGAAAAGCAGCCATTTCCTGACGCTGGCGCTCACTCAGTTTCCGCCGCTCCGCCGCTTGGTATTCCTCGAAACGGGCCAGCTCGAAACGATACCATTCCGGCAACTCGTCATCGGCGGTCGTCGTGGTCGACGCCGGCCGGCTCGGCGCGTCGGCTGACACATCGCCCGACGCGACAGGCTTGTCGTGCGCATCCCGGGCATCGGCGGCTTCCGCCGCCTCCACTGGGCTGGCTAGGACATCGCGAATCCGATCGAACAGGCTATCGTCATCACCCACATCCCGACCCACCGCGTCTGCGCCTTTCGGTAAAGGCTGCGGCGCTTCCTCGGTTCCCGGCAATGGTGCGCTGAGTATCTCGGAAAGCTTCTCGAAGAAGCCCTTTTCATCGATTTTTTCAGCCATGTTCTCGCCTCCGCTCAAGCCGTCAGCTTACGCACCAGCCACAGCAACAGCATCGCGCCGATCACGGCGACGACAAAGCTGGCAACGATCCCGCCACTGCCGCCAAGGCCGGCCAGCGCCAGCAAATAGCCTCCAACGATGGAACCGAGTATACCCAGCACCAAATCACCGAGCAGGCCTCCCGGCGATTTTCCACCCATGAAATTACGCGCGACCAAACCCGCGCCGACACCGATCAGCAGCCATACGATCAAGGTCCAGACTGGCATTGTTCACTCTCCGTGGAATTCAGGGATTAGTATATTAGCATTTTATGTATAGCCGCGACCAGCCGCACGCCGGATTTGTGTTAGCCCAAAGCAGTAATGTCCTCTTTGTCCAATTCTAAAATGTCCCCTTTTGGTTTCAGGAGGGGCCCGTGGCAGAGGAGCAGATTACGATGAGTCATAAAGAGGCAGATCGATTGGGCGTC
>JALSSX010000069.1 GCA_026984055.1 Sedimenticola sp.
GGCAAGTCATTGAAAATGAAGGGAGCGGGAAATTACATTTTCCGGTTCCGTCGTTGAAAAAGTCCATGGAAGGGCTTTTTCAACAGCCTGTTAGGGCGGGGTTGATCACTCCGGGCCTGCTTACGTGATGATATCCGGCGCATCGCGTCCGGTGCGCGAGCGGATATCGGCGAGTCGGTCGGCGATATCCACTAAGGCTTGCATGACGTGCTGGGTATCGAGCTGCTGCCTCGCGGGGTCGGGTTCGAAGGATTCCAGATAGACGCGTAGGGTGGCGCCTTGGGTGCCGGTGCCGGAGAGTCGGTAGACGATGCGCGAGCCGTCTTCGAATCCGATGCGTATGCCTTGATGCGCCGAAACACTGGCGTCGATCGGGTCTGTGTAGCTGAAGTCATCGGCCCAGGCAATCGTGTGATCGCCGAAGCGTTGTCCACGCAGGCCGTCGAGTTGCCCGCGTAGTGTCTCCACCAACTGCGTGGCAATGCCGCTGTCGATACCTTCGTAGTCGTGCCGAGTGTAGTAGTTGCGCCCGTATTCCCGCCAGTGCGCCGCGAGGATGTCGCTGACGCTCTGGCGAGAGCCAGCGAGGATGTTCAACCAGAAAAGCACTGCCCACAGGCCGTCCTTCTCGCGCACATGATCCGATCCGGTGCCGAAACTCTCTTCGCCGCAGAAGGTGATGCGCTGGTGGTCGAGTAGGTTGCCGAAGAACTTCCAGCCGGTCGGGGTTTCATAATGCGCGATGCCGAGTCGCTCCGCCACCCGGTCGGCCGCTTGGCTGGTTGGCATGGAGCGTGCCACGCCGTGAATGCCATTCCGGTAGCCGGGGATCATTGCGGCATGCGCGGCGATGACTGCGAGACTGTCACTGGGCGTGACGAAACAACGTTTACCGAGAATCATGTTACGGTCGCCATCACCATCCGACGCGGCGGCGAAATCGACGCCGTTTTCGCCTTGCGTGAGGGCGACCAACGAGGCGGCGTGCTTCAGGTTCGGGTCGGGATGACCGCCGCCGAAGTCGGGCAACGGCGTGGAATTCATTATCCACTCCGCCGGTGCGCCGAGCAGGTCGGTGAAGATGTGTCGGGCATAGGGTCCGGTGATCGCGTGCATCGCGTCGAAACGTATCTGGAAACCGCTGGCGAGCAGCTTGCGCATCGCGTCGAAGTCGAACAGGTGCTGCATCAGATCGGCGTAGTCGCTGACCGGATCGACGATATCGACGCGCATGTCGCCGAGCATGAATTCGCCGGTCCGGCCGATCTCCGGTACGTCTCCGGCATGGATGAGAAACGCTCGGATCTTGCGAGTCTCGTTGAAAAAGGCTTCGGTGACTGCTTCCGGCGCGGGTCCGCCATTGGCGGTATTGAACTTGATGCCGAAATCGCCGTTCGGTCCGCCGGGGTTATGACTCGCGGACAGGATGATACCGCCCTGGGCGTGGTGTTTGCGAATCAGGTGGGAAACCGCCGGGGTAGACAGAAATCCGTGCTGACCAACGATGACGCGAGCGACGCCGCTGGCCGCTGCCATGCGCAGGATGATGCCGATGGCGACATCGTTGTGGAAACGGCCGTCACCGCCAAGGATCAACAAACCGTCTTTCAGTTCCGGGCGGGTATTGAAGATTGCCTGGACGAAATTTTCCAGATAATGCGGTTGCTGGAAGACTCGAACCGGTTTCCGCAGGCCAGAGGTGCCGGCGCGCTGGTCATCGAACGGGGTGGTGGGGACGAGCTGGATGTTTGCTTCCGACATCAATGGCATCCTGATCAAAAAAACCTGAAGGTTCTGGATTCTATATCAGGACGCAGGGGGCGGTATATTGACCCCGGTCAGGGTATCGTATGGCCATGGTTGCCCCGCGCCTTGCCAGGCACGGAATGGCGCGAGGCTGAAAACCGATGCATGACTGTCACGTCTGGATTCCAGGACGTCGTCCAGGTGACGCCCTGGTTTCGTGTCATGCGGCTTCGTCGCAGATCTCTTCCTCGGCTTCTATCATCATCTCGACGATAACCGCCATTTCTTCCGGATACTCATCCGCCAGCTTCCGCAGTTCAGTACAATCGACCATCATGTCCATGAGCATTCTCCTCGGTTAGTGGTGACTCATTAACTTGCTATATTCATAATATAATAAAACTCTAATATATTGTCAAGTCTCGATCATCGCCATCCGTAAAGATTAGTGTGCCATGAATAGCGATTCGCCATGGCGTCTTTGCCGTCATCACGAGCGCATCGTTCCTGTTGCTCGGTCGATGGAGGCCATAACGAATAATATAATGTCAACCCAATTCAGAAATGTCCTCTTTTCTGCCATTCAAGAAGTGTCCGGTTTTGTTTGTCGTTTACGGGTTGGTTGAGGTATTTGAACAGCGATTGATTGGACGACGCCAAGGATGGTCTGCCGGTGGCTTCCATTTGGGATTTGCCTGCTGACGCGGCCTGCATCCTATCCCGGGTTCTGCCACTGGACAATTCTTGCTGAAACCCCAGAGTTTCTTAGGGGTAACAGCATGAATTGACAAGTGATCGTGTGGTTGACAAAAGCAGGCAATACCCCTAAATTATTTAGGTGTAGCGACAACTATTGTCAAATTTGTGGTGCTTATGAAAGTGCAGGACTTTTTCAATGAAAATCCGGTATTCCGGCATGAGGCCTTCGTGGCCTTTCTGGAAAGCACCGGCTCGCGCCGGACGAAGACACGGGAGGCACTGCTTGCCTATCACGTCAAGGAAGGGCATCTCCTGCGGCTCCGGCGTGGCCTGTATGCCGTCATTCCCCGGGAATTTGATCCTGAAGACTACCCGGTCGATCCCTACCTGCTGGCAGGGCATCTCGCAAACGATGCTGTCCTGTCCCATCACAGCGCATTGCAGTTTCACGGCAAGGCCTATTCAGTGCATCATCGGTTTACCTATCTCACCCGGAATGCCCGACGGCCCTTTGTCTTTCGTGGGCAGGAATTTCTTGCTGTCCCATTTCCCAAGGTACTGTTGGCGCAACAGGCTGAATTATTCGGGGTCACGATTCAGCGCCATGCCGGAGGGAATGTCCGAGTGACGAGTCTGGAGCGTACCCTGGTCGATGTGCTGGTGCGCCCTGATCTGGGTGGTGGCTGGGAGGAGGTTTGGCGATCTCTCGAGTCTGTGGAGTATTTCGACCTGGAACAGGTGACTGACTATACGTTGAAGTTGCAAAGTGCCACCGCAGTGGCAAAGGTTGGCTTTTTTCTCGAGCAGCACCGTGACGCATTGATGGTGGAGGAGTCTTGGTTGGCGCGCTTGCGAAAACACGTCCCCAAACAGCCGTGTTACCTGGAACGCAGCCGTCGTGTAGCCGGCAAACTGGTTCCATCCTGGAACCTGGTGGTACCGCCAGCTGTGCTTGATCACGCATGGCAGGAGGTGGGATGAATCTCTCGCTTCAGGATCTTCAGGCCGAAGCGGCAGCGACCGGATTTCCGATAGAAACTCTGGACAAGGCGATCCGCCTGATCGAATTGCTGAACGCATTTCGCAGTCACCCGTTTCTCAAGGATCGCATGGTATTGAAAGGGGGTACGGCGCTGAATTTATTTGTGTTCGATTTGCCCCGACTTTCCGTTGATATCGATCTGAACTATGTGGGGTCAGCAGACCGCGAAGTGATGCTCGCCGAAAAGGAAAAGGTTGAGCAGGCGATCACCGCAATATGTGGGCGTGAGGGATTCACGCTTCGGCGTGTACCGACCGCACATGCTGGTGGTAAATGGCGGTTGGGTTATACGAACGCACTTGTTCGCAACGCCAATCTCGAGATCGACGTGGTATTCACATTGCGCGTTCCGCTGTGGCCAATCCAGATACGAGATTCTCATCCCGTAGGATCATTTATGGCACAGGACATGCCTGTGCTCGATATCCATGAACTCGCGGCAGGCAAGCTAAGCGCACTTTTTACCCGGCATGCCAGCCGCGACCTTTTTGATGCGCATGCGTTACTTGGCCGCGATGATCTGGATCGTGACAAATTGAGATTGGGTTTTATCGTGTATGGTGCCTGTAGTCGGCGAGACTGGCGAACCGTGTCACCAGAAGATATTGGTTGTGACCATAAGGTATAGTGGACCCCAGATTTCGGACGGCGGTTTAAGCTGTCCGGCAAGAATCTGAGGAACGAGAAATGAGCGAGCGAAAGAAACGAGAGGCATACAGTTGAGAG
>JALSSX010000070.1 GCA_026984055.1 Sedimenticola sp.
GGCCAGGCGCCATCCGGACATCCCCGTCATTCCTGTCTATCTGCATGGCTTGGGTAAATCCCTGCCGAAGGGAGAAGCGTTGTTCGTGCCGTTCTTCTGCGATGTGTTCGTCGGTGAAGCACTGAGCTGGCGCGGTGACAAGAAAGCCTATATGTATCAGTTGGAAACCACCATGCGGGCGCTGGCCGGGGAAGGCCGGTTTTCGTCATGGGAGTGAACCGCATCTATCTGGGCTGCATGCCCTGGTGAATGCTATAGGGGATCTCGAAAAATGCCTTCCAGGGAATTTTTCTCGTCGCAAAGAGAAAATGAGATTTCCTCTTTACTCATATTTTCAAACACTTATCGTGATCGAAAAGGGTGAGAAATGCCCGGATGTCGCATTGTCGGCGAACGCCGGCCTGGTGACCAAGCCGCATCCGCTGGAACAGGCTCGCCAATATACCTAGCAAGATGTTGAAACACTCCTTCCATGGACTTTTTCAACAACGGAACCGGAAAATGCGACTTTCCGGTTCCTTCATTTTCAATGACTTGCAGTCATCAAAAATGGCGGTACATCCCTGTACCGCACACCGGCCGTCATCGACATGCTGAAACACGGCCATCGACGAAGGCCACGACTTCGAGGCCGGCAGGCTGCGCCTAGTGGTACAGAAGGGCATTTCAGCCGCAAGCTACTGAAGGTTTCCGCCGAGGCATGATTCAGGCGACGATGTGCTCGACGATCAGTTGTGCGCTGCGGTTGCCCCGATACGCATTCACATCGAGGCGATAATACAGCCGCGCGAACGTCGTGCGTGGCAGCTCCGGGTGGTTGAACGCGATCGCGTCCAACGTGGTTTCGCCGCCATCGCCCACCGCCTGAACGATCAACTTCAGATGACGCTCGCCGACGATGCGCTGGGTAATGATCTCGAAATCGCCCTCGAACAGCGGCTCGGGAAAATCCTGTCCCCAGGGTCCGGCGTAACGCAGCAGCTCAGCGGTTCGCAGATCCAGCGCGTCGCCTGGCAGCTCGCCATCGGTATACACCGTCTCGCCAATGGGTTCTCCCCCAAGCTGCTCGCGCACAACCCTGTCGAACAAGCTCGAGAAGGCGTCGAAGCCTTCCGCCGGCAAGGTCAGGCCGGCAGCCATCGCGTGTCCGCCGAAGCGCCCGATCAGGCCAGGACTCAGTTTATCGATGCGGTCAAGCATATCGCGCAGATGCACGCCTGCGATCGATCGGCCCGAACCCTTCAGCCCGCCCGAACCGTCGCGCGCGAAAGCGAACACCGGCGCATGAAAGCGGGTTTTCACGCGCGAGGCGACCAACCCCACGACCCCCTGGTGCCAGTGCGATTCGTATAGCGAAATACCAAAGGTGCGACCACGCGAAGGATCCAGTCCATCAAGGATGCGTTGCGCCTCGTCGACCATGTCGCTCTCCACCTCGCGGCGCTGGCGATTCAGTTCGTCGAGCCTGCTGGCGTGCCGCAACGCTGTCTGTTCGTCGCCGGCAAGCAAACACTCGACACCCAGCGACATATCCTCCAGGCGACCGGCGGCATTGATGCGCGGACCGATGGAGAAGCCAAGATCGGACGCCACCGCCGTGGCCGGATCGCGCCCTGCGACCTGAAACAAAGCGCGTATCCCCGGACGGCATTCACCGGCGCGAATACGCCGCAGACCCTGCTCCACGAGGATACGGTTCTGATGATTCAGCGGCACCACATCGGCGACGGTGCCAAGCGCAACCAGATCCAACAATGAAGCCAGATTAGGTTCGGCGATACCGCGCTGCTCGAACCAGCCGCGCGCACGCAACTCGCCGCGCAATCGCATCATCACATAAAAGATCACGCCGACACCGGCAAGCGCCTTGTTCGGAAAATCGCAACCCGGCTGGTTCGGGTCGACGATAACATCCGCCGGCGGCATCGTGTCACCGGGCAGATGGTGGTCGGTAACGACCACCCGCCAGCCGTATTCCCTGGCCAGGCGCACGCCTTCGACACTGGCAATGCCATTGTCCACCGTGACCAGGACATCAGGGGACAGACCAGCGGCATACTTGACCAGGGCCGGACTCAGACCATAACCCATGGAGAAACGATCCGGAATCAAGGTGGTGACACGCGCCGCGCCACACGCCAGCAAGGCGCACTTCGCCAACGCACTGCTGGTCGCGCCATCGGCATCGAAATCCCCGGCAATCAGGATATGCTTGCCATCGGCGAGCGCGTCCGCAAGCAGACAGGCCGCCTCGCCGGCTCCACGCAGCAGCGTGGGCGGCGACAGGCGCCGCAGTGACAGATCGGTTTCGTCGCCACGCATGCCGCGGCGCACATAAAGATCCGCCAACAACGCCGGCAGGCCGGCATCCGGAAAAGACGCACGATCACCCGCGGGCATGCCACGGCGTTGAAAACGGGGACTCATCATATTTGCTCGGCGCCAGAGTACGGCATAATCCCGCTATTATGCGGAAAAAAAGCGATCACCAGAAGCCATTACTGCCACTCGATCACTGGTCGGCGCCAAGCACCTTCCCCGCGCCGCCGGATACCGCGACACTGCATGTATGGCGTATCGACCTCGACCGGAAGGGCGTTCGAGACTGTCTGAGCGAAGACGAACAGGCCCGCGCGGCGCGGCTGCATCCTCGCGCCCGCCAGCGTTTCATCGCCGGTCGAAGCGCGATGCGCGAGATCCTCGCGGCCTATGGACTGAGTGATCCGGCCGACCTGAGGTTTCGATACAACCGCAACGGCAAACCCCTGCTCGACGACCTGCCACTGGGGTTCAACCTCGCTCATTCCGGCGCGCTGGGGCTGCTCGCGGTCGGCGCATCACAGCGCATCGGCGTGGACATCGAACAGATCCGTCCGTTGCCGCGCCTGGAGCACATCGCGCAACGCCTGTTCGACCATGAGACACAAACCCGGCTGATGGCAGTGGCTGCGGGCGAAGCTCGCACAGAGGCATTTCTGCAGGAATGGACGCGTCTCGAAGCCAGCGTGAAAGCCATCGGTAGCGGGATTTTCCAGTCCAGACAGACATATACCCGCGAACGGCACGCCGACGCTACCCACCATTTGTCATTCCGAATCGCCCATCGGGCCATCGGCGCACTGGCCGTGGTCGGCGGGGATATGGATTTGCCCAACGCCATCCCATTGATCTGGCCATGCGCTTGAAGAAAGCCACCGTTCGACTAACCGTGGCCATGCAGCGCTGTTTTCCCACCTAATCAGGATGTTGAAAAAGCCCTTCCATGGGCTTTTTCAACGACGGAACCGGAAAATGCGATTTCCCTGTACCGCACACAGGCCATTACGCTGGTGATTCGTCCTCGGGAATGCCACGAATACGTCCTACTCGGCATAAGGGCATCTCGAAAAATCCAGATGCCCGAGTGGCGTAGGGATATCCCACCCTTTTCGATCGTAACTACTCAGCAAGTAGGAAAATCATGCTGTAACTGCTCAGATTGCCGCTGAAATGTGTCAGATCAAGGCGGGAAATGTGAGTTTACAGGTGTAAATGACCATTTTCCAACGCAGAAATGGCGCATTTCAGTGGTGAGCTGAGTTACTTTCGATCATGATAAGCGATGGAAAAGGTGGGCAAAAAGGAAATCTTATTTTCTCTCTGCGACGAGAAACATGCCATGGAAGGAACTTTTCGAGATCTCCATAAGCCACGGGGCAACAGGAAATGTTGGAAATGCCAGGAACATTTCCAATGCCCCGCTTCAAGCGTCCCACCGCCAAACCACCGCTTCGAGTTGCATGAAAGAACATCGATCACCTCCCACGCCCTCCACGCCAGGGCCGGTCATCCATGGCTCTCTGAGCGGATTTTTCCTCGATTTGTCTCTCTTCGGCCTCGATTCGCCCGGCAAGCTTGTCCAGGGCGCCGCGCCCCCGGTAGCGCTGTTCCCATTGTGTTTGTTGCCGACGACTGTCGTCCTCGCACCGCGCCACGCTTTTCCGCTGTTCATGTATCGCTGCTTCCAGTTTGGCGATGAAGCGTTGGTATTCGATCATCTGCCTCGCCGCCAGCCCTTGCGCGCGTGCGCGATGGTAGCCTTCGCGATACTCGTGAAGATAGTGTTCCAACGACTGTAATCGTTCGCGGGTCTCGGCCTCGATCTTGCGCGCCTCGCTCCAGCGTTTTGCCGCTTGGTTCTCGCGTGTGCTGGCAATACGCCGGATCGGGGCAAAGCGTTTCGAGCGTTTCATGTCGGCGTGGCCTCGGCCTGTTCGGATGGATCGCCAAAGACTCGCGCCAGGGCATCGACGCTGTGCGCGTAGTCGTGGCGCGTGGCCTGATCCTGTTGCAGGTAGTCAAGCAGGCTTGGCATGGCTTGGATGGCATCGTCAATGCGCGCGTCGCTGCCGGGCTGGTAGGCGCCGACGCTGATCAGGTCGCGATTCCGCTGATAGGTGGAATAGAGCTTCTTGAAGGCGCGCGCCTGTTGCTGATGCTCCGGTGTGGTGATGTCGTTCATCGCGCGGCTGATCGAGGCTTCGATGTCGATCGCCGGATACTGACCAGATTCGGCGATCTGGCGCGACAGCACCACATGGCCGTCGAGGATGGCGCGCGCCGCGTCGGCGATTGGGTCGTTCTGGTCATCGCCCTCGGCGAGCACGGTATAGAAGGCGGTGATCGAGCCGCCACCGGCGCGACCGTTTCCCGCGCGTTCGATCAGTTGCGGCAGCTTGGCGAACACCGATGGCGGATAGCCCTTGGTTGCCGGGGGTTCGTTGATCGCCAGGCCGATCTCGCGTTGTGCCTGGGCGAAGCGGGTCAGCGAGTCCATCAGCAGCAGCACTTGCTTGCCCTGATCGCGAAAATGTTCCGCGATGCTGGTGGTGAGCATGGCGCCATGCAGGCGTTTCAGCGGCGGCTGATCGGCCGGCACGGCAACCACCACGGCACGCCGCATGCCCGCCTCGCCCAGAGTGTTTTCGATGAAGTCCTTGACCTCGCGGCCACGTTCGCCGATCAAGCCGACGACGACGATATCCGCCTCGGTGTATTTGGTCATCATGCCGAGCAGGACGCTCTTGCCGACACCGGAACCGGCGAACAACCCGAGACGCTGGCCGCGACCGACGCTCAACAGGCCGTTGATTGCGCGCACGCCGACATCCAGTGGCTGACGGATGGGTTCACGCGCCAACGGGTTGATCGGTCTGCCGGTCAACGAACGATAATGGCTGTGATGCAGCGGGCCACGCGCGTCCAGCGGCTGTCCGGCGCCATCGATGACGCGGCCGAGCAGGTCGTCGCCAACCGCCGCCTCGGAGACACGCCCGGTGGGAATCACCCGCGCGTCGGGTTCCAACCCGTGGATCGCGCCGGTTGGCATCAGATAGAGGCTTTCGCCAGAGAAGCCGACCACCTCGGCGCCGATGCGACTGCCGTTGGCGTTGACCACGTCGCAACGCGCGCCGACCGCCGCGCGACAACCGATGGCCTCCAGCGTCAGGCCGACCATGCGTGTCAGGCGCCCTTCCAGCACCAATCCCCGACTGTGCGCAATCTTCGGTTGGTAGCGTCGCAGCCGCTCGCGCCAGATCGAAGCCCGTCGGGTTTCAGGCATCGTCGGCCGCTTCCATACCGGTTTCCGCGACCGGCGGACCATCGGCCTCGTCGTCGTGTCGCATGCCAGCCAACAACGGCGCGATGACATTCGCCAGCCGACTTTCCAGGCTGGCATCGACCCGCGAGGTCTCGGTGAACACCTTGCAGCCGCCGCGCGCGATGACTGGATCCTCGACGATCGCCCAATTCACCTCGGCGTCTCCCAACGCATATGCCTCGCGCACCAGCTCGGCGTCCTCGGGATGCAAAACGACACGAATGTCGCGCGCGGATACCGGCAGGATGCCAAGTGCCTCGCGCACCACGCCGATGATCTGGCCCGGATCAGTTTGCACCTCGCGACGCAGCAACTGGCGCACGGTGGCCACGACCAGCGCAAGCAATTCCCGTTCCACCTCGTCGTCGAGCTGCTCGAACGGTGCCGCCAGCGCACCGAGCAAGACGTCGAAGCGATGGGTGCGCGTCTCCAATTCGCGACGCGCCTGCTCGCGCGCCTCGTTACTGGCGTATTCGAAGCCGGCCTGTCGGCCCTCGGCATGCCCCTCGTCCCAAGCCTGCTTGCGGATCGCCTCGATCTCATCGGCGGTCGGTAATGGCGGCAAGGGTTCCTCGTCCTCGTAAGCCGGCTCGTCCGCCACATCCATATCGGGTGGCAGCCAGTGGCGGAAACCGGCGGCATCGAAGCGGTCAGACGAACTCATCGCCACCGCCTCCACCCAGCATGATCTCGCCGGCATCGGCCAGGCGGCGGGCTATGCCGAGGATCTCTTTCTGCGCGGTTTCGACATCGCTAAGCTTGACCGGCGGCGCGGCCTCCAGATCGTCACGCAGCATCTCGGCGGCGCGGCTGGACATATTGCGGAAGATCTTCTCTTGCAAGGCTTCATCGGCGGCGCGCAGAGCCATCAGCAGTTGTTCGGAAGAGACCTCGCGCAGCAGGGTCTGGATGCCGCGATCATCGACATCGATCAGGTTCTCGAAGACGAACATATTGTCTTGCAATTCCTGCGACAACTCCTCGTCGGTGTCGGTGATCTGCTCCAATACCTGGGTCGCGGCGCTGCCTTCTAGCAAGTTCAGGATGTTCGCCGCCGGTTTCACCCCGCCCAGCGATGAGGAGGACACATTCTGGTTGCCGGCAAGCTGTTTTTCGAGGATCTGGTCCAGCTCCTGCAAGGCGTTCGGTTGAATGCTTTCCAGCGTGGCGACGCGCATCAGGATATTGGCGCGGGTATTCTCCGGCAATTCGCCGAGCACGCCGGCGGCTTGGTCCGGCTCCAGGAAGGACAGTACGATGGCGATGATCTGCGGGTGCTCCAGGCGAATCAATTCGGCAATGGCGCGTGGATCCATCCATTTCAATTGCTCGATGCCCTTGCTGTCGCGTCCGAGCAGAATGCGATCGATCATGCCGGCGGCCTTGTCCTCGCCAAGCGCGTTGTTCAGCATGTTGCGGATGTATTCGTCGGAACCGAGACCCAGGCTGGTTTCGTTGCCAATGGCATCAAGAAACTGCGACAGCACGGCTTCCATCATATCAGTGGTGACCTTGTTCAGGCCGGCAATCGCCATGCTGATGTCCTGTACCTCTTTCGGCCCCATGTGGCGCAGGATCTCCGCCGCGTCCTGCTCGCCGAGCGCGAGCAACAGGATCGCGGTGCGATCCAGCCCACCGATGTCCAACGCCTGTGCGTTCTCGTCCGTCATCCTTCCGCCACCCATACCTTGACCAGTTGCGCCACACGACCCGGATCCTCACGCACCAGCTCGCGCACCGCCTCCAGCGTTTGCTCATAGCCGCGCGGGCCGCCGAGTTTCAGGGTCTCTTCGTCGCCATCAGCGTCTTCCAGCGCCAACGGCTCGCCATCCGGCCCGACCGCGATCGGGTTCCCGCTTTCGTCTAGCGAACCGCGAATCTCATCGCCATCGGCCTCGTCCGCGTCGTCTTCCGATACGGGTGGCGCCGGTGGCGCGGTCAGGCGTTTCATCGTCGGTCGCAACACCGTGAAGATCAGCACCAGCACGACCAGTACACCAAGGCCCTGCTTGACCAGATCGATGAACCACGGCTGTTTCCACAACGGCGGCTCCGGCAGGGCTTCGAGCGCTTCTGGCGGGTGGAAGGCGGCATTGATGACCCGCACCGAATCGCCCCGCGTGGCAACAAAACCGATCGTGTTACGCACCAGTTGGCGGATGCTCTCCATCTCCTCCGGCGAGCGTGGCCGATGGCTGACGCCGCCCTCCGCGTTCTGTTCGACGATATCGTCGACCACCACCGCAACCGACAGGCGACGCAGTTGGAAAGGCGAACGCCGGGTGTGCCGCAGGGTACGGTCCAGCTCATAGTTGCGCACGCTGCGTCGGCTACTGTTGCGCGTCTTGCCATCCCCGCCGCCAGCACCGTCCTTGGCAACCTCCGGCGTCTGGGTGGCCGCCGGCGGCTGATTGCTCAACGCGCCAGGCACACCCTGTACCGCATCCAGGCTGCTTTGTGATTCATTCAGCTGTTCGCTGCGCAAGGCGGGTTGATCCGGATTGTATTGTTCGACGGTCTGCTCCGTTTGGTTGAAATCGACATCGGCGGTCACTTGCGCGCGCACCGCCTCGGCGCCGAGCACCGGCTTCAGTATGTTCTCGATCTGGCGCTGGTAATGCTTCTCCAGCTTGCGCACATAGTCGAACTGAGTCGCCGACAACAGCATGTCGCGATCATCGCCGAGGCCGCTGAGCAGGTTGCCGCGCTGATCGACGACGGTGACCTTGCCAGCCTCCAGTTCGGGCACGGCCGAAGCGACCAGATGCACGATCGCGGCGACTTGGGATTTCTCCAGCACGCGACCGTTCAGCAGCTTCACCACCACCGAGGCGCTGGGTGGCTTACGGTCGCGCACGAACACCGATTGCTTCGGCCGGGCGATATGCACGCGCGCGGTATCGATGCTGGCGATCTGGCTGATGCTGCGCGCCAATTCACCTTCCAGCGCGCGCTGATAGCGAGCCTTCTCGATCAGGCGGCTGGTACCGAAGCCCGTCTCCTTGTCGAGCAATTCATAGCCAGTCGCCTGGGCGCGCGGCAAACCCTGGGCGGCCAGCTTCAGGCGGATCTCCTGGATCTTGACGCTGGGCACCAGCAATGCGCCGCTGGATTCATCGACCCGGTATTCGACGCCGCTCTGTTGCAGCGCATCCATGATCTCGGTGGCGTCCTTCTGCGCCAGATTGGCGAATAACAGACTGTAGCCTGGGGTTTGCGACCACAGCACCACGGCGACACCGATGGCGACGCTCAGCGCGATGCCAACCATCGCCGCAAGCTGCCTGACGACCGGATTCTGTTTCCAATCCCGTGGCTCTGACGG
>JALSSX010000071.1 GCA_026984055.1 Sedimenticola sp.
CGGCGCGTCGACCACCTCTGGCAATTTGTCGCCTTCGCCAACGGGCACCATCTGGCCCTCCACCGGCGGGACCTGGGTATTTGCCGAATCCATCTATCGATCCGTCACAATGGCATGTTCATGATGTCTTTATAGGCTTCGACCAGCTTGTTTCTGACCTCGGTCATCGCCTGGAAGGCGACATCGGCCTTCTGCGTCGCGAGCATGACCTCGGACAGGTCCACGTCGCGCGCACCGGTCTGGAAATCGGTTTTCAACTGGCTGGCGTCCTGTTGCAAGCCGTTGACCGAATCGATCGATTGCTTCAACAAATCACCGAAGCCAACCGCGCCCTGGGTTTCGTCCAGCGGACTTTCGCCACGTATCTGGTTCTGCACGACACGCATTTGCGCCAGCACCCGACTGATTTCAACACTCATCTTGGTTCTCCTCAGCGACCGGGTATCGCCAACCCGGCATCACGCATGCGGGCGATCTTGTAACGTAGGGTGCGCGGGCTGATACCCAACAGCTCGGCGGCCTGCTTACGATTGCGGTGTTGCAGGGCTTCGAGTATGCGTTGCGCCTCGACCGAGCGCAGATCGGCGCTCAATGGTCCGGCGGCCGACACGCCACCCAGTCCGGCGACGGTCACTGGCTGGGCGTCGGATTCGAAACTCAGATCCGGCGCCTCGATACGGCTGCCGCTGTGCATGATCAGCGCGCGCTGGATGACGTTCTCCAATTCCCGCACATTGCCCGGCCAGTCGTGATCCACCAACGCTTGCTTGGCCTCACTGCTGAACTCGGCCGGCGCCTCGCCACGTCGCGTATGCCGCGCGAGCAACACCCGCGCCAGCGGCAGGATGTCACGTGGCCGCTCGCGCAATGGCGGAATCAGTAGTGGAAAGACGTTAAGACGATAGTAGAGATCCTCGCGAAATCGTCCGGCCGACACTTCCTCGCGCAGGTTGCGGTTGGTCGTGGCGATGACGCGCACGTCCAGATCCATCAGCTCGTGACCGCCCAGGCGCTCGACCTCGCGTTCCTGCAACACGCGCAACAGTTTGGCCTGCAGGTCCAGGCTGATCTCGGAGATTTCGTCGAGCAGCAGGGTGCCATGCTGGGCCAGCTCGAACTTGCCCGGGGATGCCTTCAGCGCACCGGTGAAGGCACCCTTCTCATAACCGAAGAGCTGCGCTTCCATCATATTCTCGGGGATGGCGGCGCAGTTCACCGCGACGAACGGGCCGTCGGCGCGCGTCGAATGGCTGTGGATGAAACGCGCCAACACCTCCTTGCCGGTGCCGGACTCGCCGGCAAGTATCACGGTGACCTCATTCTCGGCGACGCGCTTCGCCAGATGATGCAATTTGCGCATGCGCGGATCATTGCTGACGAAACTCTCGCGCCGGGCGGCCGGCAACAGGTGGCGGATGCGCGACAGGGTATCGTCGTTGTCGAACGGTGGCAACAGGCAGTCCTGGGCGCCATCACGCATCGCCATCAGCGCCGCTTCCAGACAGGCGCCATTGGCGAGTATCACCACCGGCATCAGTGGGAACCAGCGCTTCAGCTTGTGTAACAGTTGGTTATCGTCGGCAGCCGCCAGCGTGGCATCGCACAACACCAGGTCGATGGGATCCCGGCTCAGCAGGGAATAGGCTTGGTCCGCCCGATGGGCGAAAACGACATGACGTTCCAGGCTGGCCAAATGCTTTTCCAGCAAGGCCAGTGGAGCGCGGTCGGGGGTGACAATCAGGATAGCATTTTCCGGCATGACGGTTATTTCCAGCTTTGGCTTGTTGGCCTCGCTGAAGCAAGAGTCGTGCCGATTTTATTATTTCACTTATATTCAATAACTTGCGAATTTCACCCGGGCCATCCGTCAAAACCCCGGCGTTTCGGTACTGCGTTGCATGCCGTATTTCCGTAGTTTCTCGACCAACGTGGTACGCCGCATGTTGAGTTTCTTCGCGGCATGCGCGACGACGCCGTCAGAATCCTCCAATGCCTGGCGGATCAGGCTCTGTTCCATCTCGGCGAGATGACTTTTCAAATCGATGCCGCCATTCGGCAGACGCGGCGCGACCGCAACCCTGTTCGGTTCGGCACCGGGGACGGTGACCTCCTGGATGGGATCGGGATGATCCGCCGCGACATAGCCCTCGCGAAACTTCTCCGGCAGCTCCATCACATCCACCACGCCATAGGGAAACAGGATCGCCAGGCGCTCGATCAGGTTCGCCAGCTCGCGCACGTTGCCCGGCCAGGAATAATGCGTCAACGCGGTGACGGCAGCCGGCGTCAGGCGCACCGAACCGCGTTTCTCGTTCTCGATGCGCCGGATCAGGTCGGTGACCAACACAGGGATGTCATCGGCGCGGTCGCGCAATGGCGGCATGTCGATCGGGAAAACGTTCAGGCGATAGAACAGATCCTCGCGGAAATTACCGTCCTTTATAGCCTGCTCCAGGTTGCGATGCGTGGCGGCGATGATGCGTACATCGCAATGCAGCGTCTTGCTGCCGCCGACACGCTCGAAGGTGCGTTCCTGCAACACCCGCAGAATCTTCACCTGCATGTGCATGCTCATATCGCCGATTTCGTCGAGGAACAAGGTGCCGCCCTCGGCCAGCTCGAAGCGTCCCTTACGCGCGCTGATCGCACCAGTGAAGGCGCCCTTCTCGTGACCAAAAAGCTCGCTTTCGAGCAAATCCGCCGGGATCGCGCCACAATTCACCGGCACGAAGGGCTTGCCTCGCCGCGAGGAATGATAATGCAGCTTGCGCGCGACAACCTCCTTGCCGGTACCCGACTCGCCGAGGATCAATACCGTCGCCTCGGTGTTCGCAACCTGCTCGACCAGCTTATTGATGCGCCGCGTCGCGCGGCTGTTGCCCGACAGACTGCGGAACAACTCCAACGGTCGGCGCTTCGGCGTCTGGCCGGTATGACTTTCAATATAGACGTGCG
>JALSSX010000072.1 GCA_026984055.1 Sedimenticola sp.
GCGCCTTGTGCAACAGGCTCATGAAAGTGTCGTACTGGGTGGGCAGGGTCAGCGCGCCCAGCATGCGCGCGTTGTCCATCGACGGCATCAGGCCGGCATCACGCGCCACCAGGGCAAAGATCGGTATCGCTTGATCCAGTTCATCCAGCGTGGTCATCAGGCGTTGCGCCTCGTCCGACTCCACGTCCTGGCCGATCAACAGACAGACCGAACCGGCGCCGGCGCGTTCGCGCAGCGTGTCGACCGCGGTATCCATGTCCGGCATGCACAAACAGGGCATGCCGACGAAGTCCAGGATATCGTTCATGTAGCGGACATGCGCCGGATCCGGGTCGAGCAACACGATACTGATCTCTGTCAGGTCATCTGTCGATGCCACCGATTCGTCTTCCCGCTGAACTTCCTTCGTCATCTTGAGTTACGCTCTCTGCAACTTAAGGGGATCTCGAAAAAGTCCTTCCATGGCATTTTCTCGTCGCAAAGAGAAAATACGACTTCCTCTTTGCTTACATTTTCAATCACTTATCGTGATCGAAAAGGGTTTGGCGTCCCTGTCCCACTCGGGCATCTCGATTTTTCGAGATGCCCTTAACAGGATATTGAAAAAGTCCTTCCACGGACCTTTTCAACGACTTGCCGTCATCGAAAATGGCGGTGCCTCCCTGTACCGCACACAGGCCGTTGAAAAATGCCATTTTTCAACGGCCTGTTAAGGGTCAAAAAAATGGCATTCTACAGAATTAGTCTAGCCGTCGCTAACGCTCAATGATGCCCCCCCGCTATCATGAAAATTGCCCATGTTTCGATCGCCGCATGATCGAAACGGACAACCAGCGAAAAGAGTCCCCAGCCAACCCTGCACGCTCTTGCCACGGGCACCCAAACAACATCGGCAAGGACATCCCACGACAGATCAGCATCGAGGATCGCCGCGCCGATTTCCTCGCGCGCGTAGCATTTCGCCCCGGCGAGGTGCAAAAAGACCGTGATAGCGTTCGCCCCACAAGCACGAGCAACACCGCCAGCGGCGAACGCAAGCGTGATGATTCCGACGTTCGGCGGGCCGTGGCGATACATCCATTGCGGCGAGAAAATGAATGCGCATCGTGCAGACAGACAGTGCCGGCTACTCGGCACAGCTTCCCACCCCAGCCCTCGCAGGTTTCGTGACGCGGTTGCTTGAAATCCGTCTGCCCCCCGAATAGTATTCCCCGCTGCGACAGCTTTCCGGCAAGCTGTCTGGAAACTCACACGAATCCGCGCGATGATCGCGAACTTCCGAAGTGATGACATAGCCGCCTGTAAACGGAATCCAGAGCCAACTTTGACTTGATGAGGGCTGAAAAACCCGGACCATGATAAAGTTGGCCGTGGTTCGGCTGGAGGTATCCAAGGCAAGAGCACTGGAAATGCCGCCGGTGTTTCCAACCTGACCCGTTTCAACCATGGGTTTTGCCGAAGCCAAACCGACAGAATGTATACACGGCGCTCCCGTAGACAAATCACAGGCAGCCGACGGTATACTTTTCGCCAGAGCCTGTTAACACGAAACCAATCCGTTACAGATGCGCTGATCACACATCGAGGACAACGAGAACATGCTCAGAAAAGGCGGCATCCAAGCCAACCGCGCCATCCAGATAGACACCCCACTGGGTCCGGATGTCCTGCTGCTGAACCACATGAACGGCCACGAACAACTCAGCCAGTTGTTCGAATACCACCTCGACCTGCTGGCCGACACCCCCAACATCGACATCGACGCCCTGCTCGGCCAAAACGTCACCGTCAGCTACAAACTGCCGATCGGCGGCAAGCGCTACTTCAATGGCTTCGTCAGCGAATTCAGCTTCGTCGGCGAACGGGGCGAATACGCCCATTATCAAGCCACCCTGCGCCCTTGGTATTGGCTGCTGACGCGCACCGCCGACAGCCGCATCTTCCAATTTATGAAGGTGCCCGACATCATCCAGTCCGTATTCGCCGACAACGGCTTCTCCGATTTCCAACTGCGCCTGTTCGGCGACTACCGCGAATGGGAATACTGCGTACAATACCGCGAAACCGACTACAACTTCCTCGCCCGCCTGATGGAACAGGAAGGCATCTACTACTACTTCAAGCACCAAGCCGGCAAGCACATCCTGGTATTGTGCGATTCGATCAGCGCCCACGACCCCTATCCCGGCTATGCGAGCATGCCCTACCACCCCTCCACCCAAGTGATCCTGAAAGAACACATCCACCACTGGCGGGTCAGCAAGCGGGTACAACCCGGCAAAGTCGTGCTGAACGACTTCAACTTCAAGACCCCGCGCGCCAACCTCAAGGCCGACCGGCCGATCCCCCGGCCGCACGCGCACGCCGCGCATGAAATCTACGACTACCCCGGCGAATACGAGAACAAGGGCGAGGGCGAGAGCTACGCGCGCATCCGCATCGAAGAACTCCAGGCCAGCCACACCCTGATGCATGCCGAAGGCAACGTCGGCGGCGTCGCCCCCGGCTTCCTGTTCACCCTGGAGAAACACGCCCGCGACGACCAGAACCAGGAATACCTCGTGCAACAAGCCCACTACACCCTGAACAGCGAAGACTACGAATCCGGCGGTCATGGCCACAGCGCCACCGGGAGCACCGGCAGTGGCGAAGCCGCCTTCAACGTCGGTTTCAGCGTACTGCCGGCAAAGGAAGCCTACCGGCCACCGCGCATCACCCCAAAGCCCAGCGTGCAAGGCCCGCAGACCGCCATTGTCACCGGTCCACCGGGCGAAGAAATCTACCCCGACGAATACGGCCGGGTAAAAGTCCAGTTCCACTGGGACCGCTACGGCCAGCGCAACGAGAACAGCTCCTGCTGGATCCGCGTCAGCCAGGCCTGGGCCGGCAAGGGCTGGGGGGCAATGATCATCCCGCGCATCGGCCAGGAAGTCATCGTCGACTTCCTTGAAGGCGACCCCGACCAACCCATCATCACCGGCCGGGTCTACAACGCCGACAACATGCCGCCCTACGGCCTGCCGGCAAACAAGACCCAGAGCGGTCTCATGAGCCGCTCTTCCAAGGGGGGCGGTCCGGCCAACTGCAATGAACTGCGCTTCGAGGATCTGGCCGGCGCGGAGCATGTGTTGTTGCATGCCGAGAAGGATCAGGACATCGAGGTGGAACACGACGAGGGCCATTGGGTGGGCCACGACCGTTCCAAGACCATCGATCATGACGAGACCAGCCACATCAAGCACGATCGCACCGAGACAGTAGACAACGACGAGACCATCACCATCCATCATGACCGCACGGAACGGGTGGACAACAACGAGAAGATCAGTATCGGGGTGAACCGCAACGAGGATGTGGGCAACAACGAGCACATTTCGATCGGCAACAATCAAAGTGTGAACATCGGTTCCAACCGCAGCGTGAACATCGGCGGCAACAAGTCGGAGACGATCGGCAAGACCAAGACCGAGACGATCGCAATCGCCAAGGCGCTGTCGATTGGCGCCGGCTATCAGGTGAGTGTCGGCGCGGCAAAGAATGAGTCGGTGGGACTGAGTTCCAGCGAGCAGATCGGCATCCTGAAGCACATCGTGGTCGGCAAGCGTTATGAGCTCAAGGTGGGCGCGAGTTCGCTAATCTTGAATGCCGATGGCACCATCATTCTGTCGGGCAAAGAGATCAAGATCGAGGGTGGCAAGCATATCGAGATCCTCAGCAAGCTGGTGGACATCAATTGATGGGTACGAGACCGTGCGGTGGGCGGATGCATGCGGGACGAGCCGGGATCGGGGCACGCTGATGGAGAACGAGAACCTCACGCCGTTTCCGGCAATCGCCTGGGAGAGTGTCGATGCGCATCGGCAATGGCACCTGAGCGCCTTGATGCGCGTGACCCATCGGTTTCACGCGGAGGCGCGACGCGGGGAATGGACCTTACGCCTGACGCCGGATCAGGGCGAGTTATGCGAGCGGGATGTGTTCTTCGATGACGAGATGCGCCTGCCGGTACGGCATGAGTCTGACTTCGTGCCTTTCAAGCCAGCCACGGATATCATTGTCAACGCCGTGGCACGCACGGCCACGCCGAAGACGCGTTTTCCCTGCGGCGCGCAGGTGTTCGCGCCGGATGGCGAGACCCTGGCGCGCGCGGAGATCCTGGTGACGGGCGAGCGTTGGTGGCGCAAGACCGCGTTGGGCTGGGTGGCCGATGATATCCAGCCGGTCACCGAGGTGCCACTGCGCTATGACCGCGCGTTCGGCGGCGCGATCCCCAACCCCGATCCGGAACAGGCCGCGCAACAGCCGTTTCTCGCGGAACACCGCCTCAACCCGGTCGGTACCGGTCTGCGTCATCGCAAGATGCCTGACACCCCGTGGCGCGAACCGCAGTTGACGTGGCGCGAGCGCGGTCGCGCCCCGGCCGATACCCCGGCCGGTCTTGGTTTCATCCACCGAAGCTGGCAACCCCGCCTGGCGCTGGCCGGCACCTATGACGCGGCCTGGCTGGAGACGCAACACCCCTATCCGCCACGGGACTTCGACGACCGTCACCACCAGGCGGCGAACCCGGCCCTGGTGTTACCGGGCTATTTGCCACCCCGCGCGCGCTTCGCGCTGGCCAATCTAATGGGCGCAGACCGCATTGATCGTTTCCACTTACCGGAATTGCATGGCTTCGTCGAGCTGGATACGCCGGCGGGCCGCCAGCGGCTGTGTCTGTCGGTGGATACGGTGCGCATCGATATCGATGCGCCGGATCCGGCCGACTGGCGGATGTCCGTCAGTCATCGCGTCCGCATCCCACGTCCGGCTCGCCTCGATGGCTTGCGGTTTCTGTGGTTGCCGACGGAGCAGTTGGAGCGGCAGGCGGCAAAAAATCGAGATGGCGCCACTGCATTGGGTCCGCATATTGTGTCGCGGACGCGATCGACCAAATCTGTTTTTGAGGAAGTCACACATGGCTAAGCAATTCAGTGCGAGAAAAAATGGCAGTTATATCGCGCTATTCAGCACACCTGACGTTTGCAAGATAGCAAACGGGACACCCGTGCCCTTTCCGATCCTCGAAAAGCTCAGCAATAGCGTAAAGGTCGCGAAAACATGTCGTTTCAATCACGACTGGGCATTCATGTTGCGCAGCCATACCACAAAGGTCACTGGCGATGAACCTGGTGTGAACAAGGGAGTGAAGTCTCAAACAGTGGGTGAGAAGGCCGAACCCATCGAGCACAGCAAAAGTGTCCGTATCGAGGGCAGTTGGCTGGTACGGGTGGGTGACAAGGTATACATGAACAGCAAGAATACAATTGGCACCATTGTTTTCATGCCGCCACCTCAGATGGGTACGATCACGGACAACGGGGAAATCGATATTGCCGCATTTTCCTGAGGCATCTCTTCCAATCTTCAGCGCCGGAAACACGTAGCATGGCGGACAAAAAAACCTCTTCTGGCCTGGATAGCGAATTTGCTTCACTCCAGGCTTGGCTGGACGCGGGACAGCCAAGCCCGATCGCTCCCAAGCGTCATTCGGAAGCAGACTGCACCCACCCGCTTGCGATCGATGCCGAACAACAACCCGAACTTGCCGAAGGCCAGCTCGGTGCGCGTCATGCCGGTCCGGTGCGTCTCGCCACCGGACAACTCGAACAATATCAACCCCTGGTGCGGTTGCATGGACCACTCCCGTTACAACTGATCCTGATCTACCGTTCGCATAGCGTCCAAGAAGGTCCATTGGGTCCAGACTGGCACTGCGCCTTCGACAGTCGTCTGGAACGTCTGCCGGAGACGCTCGGGAAGAATACAAACACGGCGCATGCCACATCACGAGAACACTATCGCCTGCATCTTGCTGATGGACGCCGCTTCAACCTGCTGTTTGATCCCGCCGACCATGGCAGTGAGGATCCTGGCGGACTCGGCGTGCGGTTGCGTCCACTCGATGACCGATCGACCATCGAATTGCGCTACGACAATGGCCGACGCGTCTACTATCGACAGGGGCGCTATCTTGGCGAGATGGATCCCAATGGAAACCGTATCGATCTACACCGAGACGAGTTCGGAAACCCACTTGTACTGACGAACAACGCCGGAGCGCGTCTCGACTTTCACTACGATGACAAGCAGCCACGAATTACCCGAATCAGTGATCATGGCGATCGAAACTGGACGATCGCCTATGACGATGCGGGCCAGCTCGATCATCTGATCTATCCCGACGGCGCCCAACGCCATTACCGCTACACGCTGGACGATGGCAATTCGCGACTCACGGAGATCCATGATGGTCTTGGCCGTATGCGACTCCAGGTTAAATATGACACCAACGGCCGTGTCGTCTCGGCCCGTGAAAGAGCAATCGCTCACACTAGCCAATACCGCTACGACATCGAGCACCACACGATTACCGTCGGACAATCCAACGGCCGAGAAACAGCTTATCACCTCGACTGTTGCGGCCTGATCGATAACATTCGTTATCCCGATGGCGGCAACATCTGGCAACGCTGGCACGCTGAAACGCATTTTGGCGAACGCCATCTTGGCGAGGGGCTGGAAAGTGAACGCTATGATGATCACTTACGCTTGATCGAGCGTATTGATGCCAAGGGTCGCAAAACCACCTTGCGTTACTCCGGCGACAACCCTCATCCAGTGGTAATCATCACCCCAACCGGGAAAACCACTAACCAATACGACGAACGCTACAACCTTATAGCGACCACCGACGAAAAAGGACGCACGGAACGCTATATCCTCGATGCGCAGGGAAATCCTACGGAGATCATCGACGCCGAAGGCAGAAAAACTCACATCACGTATAACGATGCCG
>JALSSX010000073.1 GCA_026984055.1 Sedimenticola sp.
ACGATTCTGTGCATGGCCGCTTCGACGGCGACATCTCCGTCGAGGGAAACAACTTCGTTGTTGGCGGCAAGAAGATCCGCCTGACCGCCGAGCGCGATCCCGCCGACCTGAAATGGGGCGATGTCGGCGCCGATGTCGTCATCGATTGCACGGGTTTCTTCCTGACGGCGGAAGGCTGCCAGAAACATATCGATGCGGGCGCGAAGAAGGTCGTGCAGTCCGCGCCTTCGAAGGATGGTACCCCGATGTTCGTCTACGGCGTCAATCACAACGCCTATGATGGCCAGAGCATCGTCTCCGCCGCTTCTTGCACCACCAATTGCCTGGCGCCAATCGCCAAGGTCATCAACGACAACTGGGGCCTGAAGCGCGGCCTGATGACCACCGTGCATGCGGCCACCGCGACGCAAAAGACCGTTGATGGCCCTTCCGCCAAGGACTGGCGCGGTGGTCGTGGCATCCTCGATAACATCATCCCGTCGTCCACTGGCGCGGCGAAGGCCGTTGGTGTCGTTCTGCCCGAGCTCAACGGTAAGCTGACTGGCATGGCGTTCCGCGTGCCGACCCCGGATATCTCGGTCGTCGACCTGACCGCCGAACTGGACAAGGAAGCCAGCTACGAAGAGATCTGCGCGGCCATGAAGACCGCTTCCGAGGGCGAGATGAAGGGTACCCTGGCGTACACCGAGGATGCGGTCGTCTCCACCGATTTCCGCGGCTACAGCGCTTCTTCCATCTTCGACGCGAATGCCGGCATCGCGCTGGACGGCACCTTCGTCAAGCTCGTCTCTTGGTACGACAACGAGTACGGTTACACCTGTAATATGATGCGTTTCGTCGAGCACGTCGCGGCCAACTGAGCCGTCATGCGGGAAACGTCCGTCCGCGTGGGCGTTTCCCTTTGCGGCGGCGGAAATGTCTCCGTCGCTGTTTGTCCGCAGTATGATTGGCAAAGCCGCGGGTTTTGCCAAGCATTCTGAACATTACAACATTCAGCAGGAGACGCAGCATGTCTGTTATCAAGATGACCGACCTCGACCTTTTCGGTAAGCGGGTATTGATCCGTCAGGATCTGAACGTACCCATCAAGGGCGGAAAGGTGACCTCCGACAAGCGCATTCGCGCCTCGCTGCCGACTATCGAACACTGCATCCAGCATGGCGCGAAGGTCATGCTGATGTCGCATCTCGGGCGCCCGATCGAGGGCGAGTATGACGAACAGTTCTCGATGAGGCCGGTTGCCGATCATCTGGCGGGCCTGATCGGCAAGGACGTGCCGCTGATCAAGGATTATCTGGACAATGCCCCCGAGCTGAACGACGGCGATGTCGTGTTGCTGGAGAATGTGCGCTTCAACATCGGCGAGAAGAAGGACGACGAGGCTCTGGCGAAAAAATATGCCGCGCTGTGCGACATCTATGTGATGGATGCTTTCGGCACCGCGCATCGCGCCCAGGCATCGACGCATGGGGTGGGGCTGTTCGCGCCCGTCGCTTGTGCTGGCCCGTTGCTCGCGGGCGAGCTGGAGGCGCTGGGCAAGGCGCTGGACAATCCGGCGCGACCGATGGCGGCGATCGTCGGTGGTTCCAAGGTATCCACCAAGCTGACCGTGCTCGAAGCCTTGTCCAAGGTCGTCGACCAGTTGATCCCCGGTGGCGGCATCGCGAACACCTTCATTGCCGCCGAGGGACATAATGTTGGCAAGTCGCTGTACGAGGCGGACCTGATTCCGGAAGCCAAGCGTCTGATGGAAGCCGCGAAAGCCAAGGGCGGCGAGATCCCGGTACCGACTGATGTCGTGGTCGGCAAGGCATTCTCCGAGTCCGCCGAGGCAACCGTGAAGAAGGTCGACGAGGTCGCGGACGACGATATGATCTTCGATATCGGTCCGGAGACCGCCGCGCGTTTCGCTGAGATGATGAAGACCGCCGGCACCATCGTGTGGAATGGCCCGGTTGGTGTTTTCGAGTTCGATCAGTTCGGCGAGGGTACCAGGACACTTGGACTGGCGATCGCGGAATCCAGCGCGTTCTCCATCGCCGGTGGGGGTGATACCCTGGCGGCGGTGGACAAATATGATATCGCCGACAAGGTTTCCTATATCTCCACCGGCGGCGGTGCTTTTCTGGAGTTTCTCGAGGGCAAGCAACTGCCGGCCGTGGCGATGCTGGAGAAGCGTGCCGCCGGCTGATCCCATGACCAGGAGATCACGGCCCACACTTACTTACAGTCTGCAACGGAGACCCTATGTTCAGACGCACTAAAATCGTGGCGACCTTGGGTCCGGCGACAGATGATCCCAAGGTGCTCGATGAAGTCATCGCTGCCGGCGTGGATGTCGTTCGCCTGAATCTTTCCCATGGCACGCATGAGGAACAGGCCAAGCGCGCTGAGTTCGTGCGCAATCGAGCACGCGCCAGCGGGCGCCAGGTTGGCGTGTTGTGCGACCTGCAAGGACCGAAGATCCGTATCAGCCGATTCGCCAAGGGTGAGGTCATGCTGCGCGAGGGCGATGAGTTCATCCTCGATCTTGATTGCCCAGTGGATGGCGGTGACCAGACTCGTGTCGGCGTCACCTATCAGGCCTTGGTCGACGACCTGTCGCGTGGCGACACCCTGTTACTCGACGATGGCGCGGTGGTACTGTGGGTCGAGGAGGTCACTGATCGGCAGGTGCATGCGCGTGTCACCGTTGGTGGCAAGCTCTCCGACAACAAGGGTATCAATAAGCTCGGCGGCGGCCTGTCCGCGCCGGCCTTGACGGACAAGGATCGCAAGGATATCGAGTTTGCCGCGTTCATCGAGGCGGACTACGTGGCGGTCTCCTTCGTCCGCTCGGCAAACGATGTCAACGAGGCGCGCGACCTGTTGCGCCAACATGGTGGGCATGGCGCGATCGTATCCAAGATCGAGCGCGCCGAGGCCTTGGATGTCATCAAGGAGATCGTCGAGGCATCGGATGTCATCATGGTCGCGCGTGGTGATCTGGGCGTCGAGGTGGGCGATGCGGAATTGCCCGCGATCCAGAAGACCCTGATCCGCACCGCGCGCGAGTTGAACAAGGTGGTCATCACCGCGACACAGATGATGCAATCGATGATCAGCAGCCCGATTCCGACCCGTGCCGAGGTGTTCGACGTGGCGAACGCGGTACTCGACGGCACCGACGCGGTCATGCTGTCGGCGGAGACCGCCGCCGGTCAGTACCCGGCGAAGGTCGTCGAAGCGATGAGCCGGGTGTGCATCGAAGCGGAAAAGCAGTCCGAGGCGCGCGTCTCGCATCATCGTCTGGATTCGAAGTTCGATGAGGTCGATGAAGCCGTGGCGATGGCGGCGATGTATACCGCCAACCACTTGTCCATCGCGGCGATCGCCGCGTTGACCGAGTCCGGCAAGACCGCGCAATGGATGTCACGCATCAGTTCCGGGATTCCGATCTTTGCGCTGACGCGGCATGTGACGACACGCCGCAAGGTGACCCTGTATCGTGGTGTTTGCCCGGTGAGCTTCGATATCACCGATGTCGAAGCCATCTACGCGGTCGGTGAGGCAGTCGAGGAGCTGTTGCGCCGTGGCGCGGTGCGCAACGGTGATCTGGTGTTGGTCACCAAGGGCGACATCGATGGCGTGGCGGGCAGCACCAATGTGATGCGCATCGTGCGTGTCGGCGAGCATGTGCCCGCGCCCTGAGCGGTACTGCTAATGTTAACTTTGTGCGATCGTCCGGCTCTTGCGGTGCCGGGCGAGTGCATTTTTCTATTGAACGATGATTCGAGGAGAGACCAATGGCCCTGATTTCCATGCGTCAACTGCTGGACTATGCGGCAGAACACGGCTTTGGCATGCCGGCATTCAATGTCAACAATATGGAGCAAGTGCATGCCATCATGCAGGCTGCCGACGAGACCAACAGCCCAGTGATCATGCAGGGTTCCGCCGGCGCACGATCCTATGCTGGCGAGCCTTTCCTACGCCATCTGATCACCGCCGCCACCGAGATGTATCCGCATATTCCGATCGTCATGCATCAGGACCATGGCTCTGAGCCGGCGGTCTGCCTGCGCTCCATCCAGTCGGGTTTCACCTCGGTGATGATGGATGGTTCCTTGATGTCGGACATGAAGACGCCTTCCACCTTCGAATACAATGTCGAAACCACTCGTGAAGTGGTCAAGATGGCGCATGCTGGCGGTGTTTCCGTTGAAGGTGAGCTGGGCTGCCTGGGCTCGCTGGAGACCGGCGAGATGGGCGAGGAAGATGGCCATGGCGCGGAAGGCAAGCTGGACATGGATCAGTTGTTGACCGATCCGGAAGAAGCGGCAAGCTTCGTCAAGGAAACCGGCGTGGATGCGCTGGCGATCGCGATCGGAACCTCGCACGGCGCCTACAAATTCACCAAGGAGCCGACCGGCGATATCCTGCGCATCGACCGTATCAAGGAGATCCACTCGCGCATCCCGGATACCCATTTGGTCATGCACGGTTCCTCTTCGGTGCCGCAGGAATGGCTGGAGATCATCAACAACTATGGCGGTGACATGGGGCAGACCTATGGCGTGCCGGTCGAAGAGATCCAGGAAGGTATCAAGCACGGTGTGCGCAAGGTTAATATCGACACCGACCTGCGCATGGCCTCTACCGGTGCGATCCGTAAGCATCTACAGGAGAACCCGTCCAATTTCGATCCGCGCAAGTTCCTGAAGGCTTCTACTGAAGCGATGAAAGAGATTTGCAGGGCGCGCTATGAAGCCTTTGGTTGCGCTGGTCATGCCTCCAAGATCACCCCAGAGTCACTGGAGGTGATGTATAAGCGCTATGAGTCTGGCGCGTTGGATCCCAAGGTCAACTGATCCGTCGAAAGGCCATGACGGGCCTTTTCGATATCGCTAAATAAGCCCGCGTTTCGCGGGCTTATTTATGTCGCTCGGAGACGGATCTATCGATTGCCTTGGTCAGCCGGGGCTCGGGTTTCAGCGTGCATGCCATGTCTTTCCTGGCAAGGCGCGAGGAGGGCGGGCGTGAGCAGGAGTGGAAGCCTTATCCCTTCTGGCGGCAATGGAGTAACCATTACCTGTGAGGGATGCCTTGATCCAGGTCCTAGCCCGAATTTCTCACCCGTTCACGACTGCGACCGCCCAATGCGGCGCGCTGACTGGCGTTCACTCGGTCGGCGGCTCAACGTAGTGTCGACTACGCCTGCGTGGCCCTCGGTCGCGAACGCCAGCCATCACACCCTCTTGAGCGGCCTCGCTACGTGACCCGGTGAGAAATCCGGGCTAGCAGGCCGTTGAAAAATGGCATTTTTCAACGGCCTGTGTGCGGTACAGGGAAATCGCATTTCCCGGTTCCGTCGTTGAAAAGTCCATGGAAAGACTTGTTCAACATCCTGCTAGGATCTTGAACGCGACATATTTGGTCTCCAGGTTGATATCTACCCGCGATATTTTTTCGCAATCCAGTAATCCAGACTGACATAACGTCCGGCGCCGATGAAGAACAGCGCCAGCAACATGATGAAGTAGGTGGCGGCGAACTCGATGCCGTTGTTCAATACGACGAACTCGCCGTTCTGGGTCAGCCAATCGTAGTTACCGTATTGTTGTAGGATCTCCTTGGCCTTGTCCAGCCTTTCCATTGCGCCGATCGTGCGTTCGGTGGCGAACGGGCCGCTACCCTCGGCGACAGCCAGCCAGCCGTTTGGCCAATGCACCGTGACCATGGCGACGACCATTGTGACCATCAGTGGAATGGAGATCCAGCGTACCGCCAAGCCGATCACCAGTAGGATGGCGCCACCGGCCTCGGTCAACGCGGCGGCCCAGGCCAGTACCTCGGGATAGGGTAGGCCAAGTCCCCAATCCGGGTTGCCGAACCAGTCGATGATACTGTCCATGTCGCTGAGTTTCTTGGTCCCCGCCATCCAGAAGATGGGCGTCAGATACAGGCGCAAGGCCAGTGGCGCGAGAAAATCGAACACGCGAAAGCTGTCGAGAAGGTCCTGGAGTCTATTGAGTAGTTTGATCATGCTGTTTGCTGCCCCTTGTTGCGGTTGAGACCCCCGCCGGCAACCATGGGCCAAGCGCTGTTCCTGTGTCAGGACGGGAGCGTTCCGCTGATGATATGTCGTTGACGTAAATCGGTGAGAATCCCCAAACCGAAGGTGATGATTTGCTCTGGGTCCGGATGCCGCAAGGCTTCGGCCAGACGCTTCAGCACACAAAGACCAGACAAGGCAGGGTTTTCTTGCAGTAGTTCGATAAGATGCGCGGTAGCGGCATTGATTTCGAGGAAACGCACCACCTCGTCGCGGTCGCGGTATACCAGCAGAAAGCTGGGTTGTTCCGGCGCTCGCTCCGGTTGGTAGTCCGGGCCGATACGATGCACGGGAAAGCGGTAACTCAGGTTTCGCGCCAATGCCGACACGAGCGGACGCTCGGACAGGAGGTCGCCGTTCGGGTCGAGTCCTTCGGGTGGTTCCGGCTCCGAGGCGATGGACAGGTCGAGTTCTACCCTTTCGTAATGCGCCAATTCGTACAGAAAGGGAGGGTCGGTTCTCTCTGGGGTACGTTCGTATGCCAGATAGTCGAGAAACTCCAAGCCGATCTCGGCGAAATAGGGTGACTGGCAACGGTGTTTGATCAGAAAGTCCCGGACCATTGCCTCCCAGGGCGCGTCCGCGACGATGCCACGCAGTACAGGGAAGTTGCCATCCAGAAAACTTTCGATGTTGTTGAAGAACAGCTCGCGGTAGACGGCCATGCGCCGGTCGTCGAGACCTGGTGGTGGTGCCTGTCGTTCGGGATCGCGGATATGGCCGGCAAAAGCATACTGAGCCCGAATGAAATCAGGCCGGGATGCGCTGTTTTCCGGCGTGCTCATGACGGTTCCATTTGTTCTGTAGGCTGATGATAGTATCGACCTCGTCGAGGAGTGTTTCCAATGGCGGGATGTTGAAGTCACGTTCCAGCAACGTGGGGAACACACCAAAAGCCTCGTAGGCGGTTTCCAGTAGTTTCCAGACTGGGTCGATGACATCCGCGCCATGCGTGTCGATACATAGATCCTCGGACTCGACATGGTGGCCGGCGATATGTGCATACAGGATTCGTTCGGCGGGCAGGGCCTTCAGAAAGCGTTCGGCATCGTAGCCGTGATTGATGCTGTTAACATGGATGTTGTTGATATCCAGGTGCAGGTCACAATCAGCCTCGGAAATCACCGCGTTGATGAAGTCGATTTCACTCATCCGTTGCATTGGCGCGGCATAGTACGAGACATTTTCCATCGCGATGCGTTGTTCCAGTATGTCCTGGACCTGGCGGATGCGCGCGGCGACATAATCCACGGCCTCCTCGGTGAATGGGATGGGCATCAGATCGTAGAGATGGCCGTCGTCGGAACAGTAGCTGAGATGTTCGGTGTAGCAACGGAAGCCGTGCTCTTTCAGGAACACCTTCAAGCGCTTCAGAAAGTCGGTATCCAGTGGGGCGGGACCGCCGATGGATAGCGATAGGCCATGCGCAACGAATGGGTATTGTTCGGTCAGGCGACGAAACCGTCGCCCCATGGGGCCGCCGATGGGCAGCCAGTTCTCTGGCGCTATCTCGTAGAAATCGATTTGCATGGGCGGCTGCTCGGCAAGCGAGTCGATAAATTCTCGTCGCAAGCCGAGCCCGGCACCATGAACAGGATAATTCGGGGTGTGGTTCATGGTCGTGATGGCCGGATTATTTCTTCATACTGCCACCGCATTTGCCGTCCATCATACCCTTGGCCTTAGCTTTCATGCCGCCACCGCATTTGCCGTCCATCATATCCTTGGCCTTGGCTTTCATGCCGCCACCGCATTTGCCGTCCATCATGTCCTTGGCCTTGGCTTTCATGCCGCTACCGCATTTGCCGTCCATCATGTCCTTGGCCTTGGCTTTCATGCCGCTACCGCACTTGCCGTCCGTCATGCCCTTGGCCTTCATGCTGCCGCCGCACTTGCCGTCCGTCATGCCCTTGGCTTTCATGCTGCTACCGCATTTGCCGTCCATCATGCTCTTGGCCTTGGCTTTCATGTTCCCGCCACATTTGCCAGTGCCACACTTGCCGTCCATTGCGCGCTTGGCCTTCATGCTGCCACCGCACTTGCCGTCCTTCATGCGCTTGGCTTTTTCGCCCATGGAGCCGCCGCACTTGCCTTCCATCGCGACCTGCATGTAGCCGCCGTCCAGCTCGGCGAGTCCAAACGGATTGTCGGCGGCAATAGCGGTGCCAGTGAGCGCGACAGAGCTTGCCATGACAGCACCGATCGCAGCGGATACGGGTTTCAGCGTATTGTTTGATTTTGACATGTTCGATTCTCCATAGAGGTATTATCTCGTGTTGTTCGCCGGTCCGATGTATTCGAAACCGGTTCAGGCTGGTTATAGCATAGTGACAGGCGGCAAGATAACTATCTTTCCACAAATTCCCGTTTTGGCCACCGGCCTCTCCAATCGAGGCTGGCGCCTGTCTTGGCCGGGTATTGCCATCGCCATGTGAAGACCCTCCATGGGCATGGATTATTTCACTAACTGTCTCAGGCAGTGGAGATAAGCCTGTTGGTCGGGCTCGGCCTCATCCCGCTGTGCCTGCCAAAGTACCTGTCCGAGGCATTCCATCATTCGGTGTTCCACGGTGTGCGGATCGCCAGCCTGGCGCGTGAGTTCCTGGTAGAGCGCCCGGATACCGCTGGGTGTATCGGCTTGCAGTTGTTCCGCGATGCTGATGTGCATGCCCATGTGTAGAAAGGGGTTGGTCTGGCCATGTTCCACGTCGTAGTCCCTATCGATGGCATCTTCCGGTTGTTCCAGCATGGCCTGATATTCAGGGTGCTGTTCTATGATGCTGACAATCAGTTGCTCGATCGGTTCCAGGGGGTGGTTGTCGGAGTGCTTGCGCCATGCCTGAAAAAAGATCTGGCGCATGCTTTCTCGGCTGTTGCCATACATGAGGGCGCTCTCTATTCGGTCGTTTTCCGGGGATATTCGCAGAGATCCTCGATCAGGCAGGATCGACAGCGGGGTTTTCTCGCCGTGCAGGTGTAGCGGCCCAGCAGGATCAACCAGTGGTGAGCATCACGCAGGAATGCCTTCGGAATGACCTTCAGCAGGCGTTTTTCCACGGCCAGTGGTGTGCCGCCTGGCGCTAGTCGGGTGCGGTTGGCGACGCGAAAGATGTGTGTGTCCACTGCCATCGTGGGTTCGCCAAAGGCGGTATTCAGTACCACATTAGCGGTTTTTCGGCCGACGCCAGGCAGGGCTTCCAGTTCTTCCCGCGTGCGCGGTACTTGGCCCGCGTGCCTGTCGACCAGCAGTTGGCAGGTCTTGATGATGTTTTTCGCCTTGGTATTGAACAGCCCAATGGTTCTGATGTGGCGCTTTACGCCATCCTCGCCGAGTTTTAGCATGGCCTCTGGTGTGTTGGCGGCCTGGAACAAGGCTTTGGTGGCCTTGTTGACGCTCTTGTCCGTGGCTTGGGCCGATAGCATGACGGCGATCAACAACTCGAAGGGTGAGTTGAAGTTCAACTCTGTCGTAGGGTGTGGATTGGCTTCGCGCAAGCGCTCGAAGATATTGCGTCTTTTCTCGGCGTTCATGTTTTGCTTTAATCTGGAGCAGGTCGGAGAGCCTGCCATTCTAACAGGATGTTGAAAAAGTCCTTCCATGGACTTTTTCAACGACGGAACCGGAAAATGCGATTTCCCGGTTTCTTCATTTTCAATGACTTGTAGTCATCGAGAATGGCGGTACCTCCTTGTACCGCACACAGGCCGTTGAAAAATGCCATTTTTCAACGGCCTGCTAGCAAATCGGTCTGACTGGTGTTTTGTCCGCTGGTTACCGGGAGGCTATAGCGATCATGACGGGAGGGGACAGCGCCCCTGCTGGAATGAGGGTTGTTCGTGGTTCGTCTGCGGGCATGCCGTAATACATCCTTGTAGGCTTGGCCTTGGGCATCCCGCGACTGAATCACGGGCAACTGACAAGGGTACTTTCACGTCAATCTTTAAGATAGGGATATTGCCCATGAGCCAGTTTCTTGATCGTCTGATCGATCCCGAATTGCGCGCGCATCCCGAGTTTCAGTCCGGTCTGGCGCGTTCCGCGATCTGGTTGTTTGCGCTGGTCTATATCCTCGGCGGTCGCGCGGCCGGTTTCTTTCATGTTGATCTGAGCGTGATCGCGGCGCTGTTTGGCGTCTATCTGGTGTGTTTCGTCGTGGTATTGTGGCATGTCGCGCGCGATCGCGAATTGCGACGCTGGCGGCGCTACCTGACCATGACGCTGGATATCAGTGCCTCGACCCTGGCCATTTGGTTCACCGGGGCGGCTAACGGTCCTTTCTTCCTGCTGTATATCTGGATCTTCGTCTCCTATGGCACGCGTTACGGACGCGAATATCTGATTGCCGCGTCTCTCGGGAGCCTGTTCGCCTTTTCCGTCGTCGTATTTGCGTTGAACGAGGATGGCGGCACCCTGTACGAAACCGCGTTTCTGCTGGTTTCGCTGGTTGCGCTGCCGATGTACGAACTCAGTCTGCTGAGGAAGCTCCATCGCGCGCGGCAGCGCGCGGAGGCCGCAGCGGAGGCGAAGGCGAATTTTCTCGCAACCATGACGCATGAGTTCCGCACCCCGCTGACGGGTATTCTCGGCATGATGCAGTTGCTCGAAAACACGCCGCTGAATGCCGAGCAGCGCGAGTATGCGGGTTCGGTGATCGCCTCGGCGGAGATGCTGCGCGCGTTGATCGGCGATATCCTCGATTTTTCCAAGATCGATGCGAACAAGGTCGAGCTGGAACATACTCCCTATAATCTTGAGGCGACGCTCCATTCGGTCTGTCGCGAGCTTTCCACGCAAACCTATGAGAAGGGTCTGGAACTGACGCTGTCTGTCGATACCGCCCTGCCGGCGAGTGTGATCGGCGATCGTCTGCGGCTCCAGCAGGTGTTGTATAACCTGGTCGGAAACGCGATCAAGTTTACCGAGCAGGGCGAGGTCGATGTAATTGCCCGGCAGGAAACGGATGCCGACGGGGTGGCGAGATTGGTGTTACAGGTGGCCGATACCGGCATCGGAATCGCCGAGGCGTCGTTACCACATGTGTTCGACAGCTTCTGGCAAGAGGACAGCTCGACGACACGACGCTATGGCGGCACCGGTTTGGGCACGACCATCGCGCGTGACCTGGTGCGTCTGATGGGTGGCGATATCCTCGTGGCCAGGAACGCGCCCGAGGGCACGGTTTTCACCGTCCATCTGCCGCTGGTGCCCGCGGCGCCTGCCCGTCTGATCAATCGTGTCGCCCGGGTGCATGGCTTGCGCAAGGTGCTGTTGATGGAGACGAATGCCAGCGGTCGCGAGAACCTGTTGCAGTATTGTCTCGATTTGGGTGTCGATGTGCATCTGCTTCCATTGTCTGCGCTTCGAGGGAACCTTTCCGAGGCGCTGGACTGCCAGGCGGATGCGGCGATCATCTGCGATGCCATCACCGACCTGGATGTCTATGCGCTGACGGATCACCTCGATCGGTATTGCGAGGGCAAGCTGCCGATGGTCGTCGTCGGCTATGCGCGGCGACGTCGATTTGAGGTTGAACGGAGTGGCGTGCATGTGTTGACCAAGCCGGTCTCTGTCGTTGCGCTGGCCGAGGTGTTGACTCGGATCGCCATCGAGCGAGAGCGCTTGATTGATGCGCGGGAAGAGCCAGAAGTGGAGGATAATCGCTGTGCCGGCCGCAAGATCCTGATTGCCGAGGACGATCGGATCAGTGCGCGCCTGCTGCATGCGCTACTGGATCAGCGCGGTTGCGAGGTCATGATCGCCGAGAACGGCCGGGTCGCGCTCGATCTGACCCGGGAACAGCGTTTCGATCTCGCCTTTGTCGATATCCGCATGCCAGTGATGGATGGTCTGGAGTTTGTGCGCCGGTATCGCGCCGAGGAAGGCGACGGACGGCGCATGCCGATCATTGCGCTGACGGTGGATTCTGCCAGCGAGACGCGCCAGGCCTGTCTGGATGTGGGCATGGATCGTTTCATGACCAAGCCGCTGGATAGTGATCTGTTGTCTAAGACCCTTGCCGAGTACATGGGTTGATGGCGGTTAGGCATCGATGTGGATATTCTCCGCGCCGTTGTAGACGAGAAAGTGACGGCCCTTGGCGCGTGCGATTAGCGTGACGCCGAGCTGGCGTCCGAGCCGCAACCCCATTTCGGTGATGCCAGAACGGGACAACGGTGCCGGGATGCCCATCTGGGCGACCTTGATGATCATCCCCGATAGTCAGGATTCCCTGGCTTGCTGATCCGGGTGATAGAGAGTGTATAGGTAGATCGGGATATCCACGTCACCCAGTTGAGTTTCGATCAGCGGGTAGACCTCTCCCCAGTCCAGGCCACCGACACCGGTGGCCAGCCTTGGCAGGGCCAGCGATTCGATATGCTCTTTCTCGATGATCTTCTTCAGCGCGCGCAATGCGTGGTTGACATTGCCGACAGTCGCCTTGCTGGGTTTCGCGCCATGCTCGTAGCCGCCGTCCTGAGTCAGCAGATTGATCACACGGAAACCGCCGGGGCCACCCCACATCCAGGCTTCTCCGGGTTTTGGCCTTTTCTGGTGACACCAGTGATGGAAGTCCTTGTGCATCGATGGATATTTCTCATGCAGTGCCTTTGCCAGGCCCTGACTCATTGGGTCCAATGGCGCGACGCCATGCGCGATCGCCTGGGCCTTGCTGAGCAGGATGTCGCCTTCTACTTCATGGATCATGGAGAGTCCTCTTGGATGTGTTTACCGTCTCGATCGAAAGGATTGGCGGAATATTGAAAAGCGGTTTTATCAGTCTGGCCATGACAGCCATACTCTATTTGAGGTTCTACTGTATTCCCAATGTGAGATGGCGGGGTTGATACAGGTCAAGGTGCCAAATGATTTTGATATACTGTGTATATGTACAGTATGCAGGTGAGTCGATGCCGGAAATCGGGTATGCCGAATTATGCTGCCAGTCTTGCTACAGTTTTTTGCGGGGCGCCTCGCATCCGGACGAGTTGGCCGAGCGCGCGGCGCGACTGGGCTACCATGCACTGGCGCTGACTGACGAGTGCTCGCTGGCGGGTGTGGTGAAGGCGCATGTCGCCGCTCGCCAACAGGGATTGAAGCTGTTGATCGGCAGTCTGCTTCGGTTGTGTGATGGTGGCACGGTCGTGGTGCTGGCGAACAATCGGCGCGGCTATGCGCGATTGTCCAGCCTGATTACGCGGGCCAGGCGACGCGCGCCGAAGGGTGGGTATCGGCTTGGATGCGAGGATCTTGCGGGCCTGGACGATTGCCTGCTGCTGTGGTTGCTGGAAGATGAAGCCGACGAAACACCGGCCGCGGCGTTGCGCAAGGTCTTTTCCGGACGTCTGTGGCTGGCGGTCGATCTGTGTCGCGATGGCCATGACGCGGCGCGTCGGGCGCGGGCGCGGGCGCGTGCCGCCCGCTGGGGGTTGCCGGTCGTTGCCGTCGGCCGGGTGCTGATGCACAGACGCGCGCGCAAGCCGTTACTGGATGTGTTGCATTGTATCCGCCTCGGCCTGCCCATCGAACAGGCGGGTTTCGCCATGCATGCGAATGCCGAATGCTGCTTGCGGCCGCTTTCCGATTTGCATGATCTGTATCCGGCCGAATGGCTGGCTGAAACGTTGAAGGTGACGGCGCGTTGTGACTTCTCGCTGGATGAATTGCGTTACGAATACCCGGCGGAGCTGGTGCCCGCGGGACATACGCCCAGCGGCTGGCTGCGTCTGTTGGTGCAACAAGGCATGCGCTGGCGCTGGCCGGGTGGCGTGCCCGCGGAGGTCGGCGAACGCATCGATCGGGAACTCAATCTAATCGCCGAACTGGCCTACGAGGCCTATTTCCTTACCGTGCATGACCTGGTCCGCTTTGCCCGCGAGCGTGGCATCTTGTGTCAGGGGCGCGGTTCGGCGGCGAACTCGGCGGTGTGCTTCTGCCTGGGCATCACCGAGGTCGATCCGGCGCATATGGCGCTGCTGTTCGAGCGTTTTCTGTCGCGCGAGCGCAACGAACCGCCGGATATCGATGTCGATTTCGAGCATCAACGTCGCGAGGAGGTCATCCAGTACCTCTATCGCAAATATGGGCGCGAGCGTGCCGCGCTGGCGGCCTCGGTAATCACCTACCGGCGGCGTTCGGCGTTGCGTGATCTCGGCCAGGTGTTGGGATTGGCGCGCGACCAGGTCGATCGACTGAGCCGAAGCATTGCTTGGTGGGACAGCCCGGAAGCCTTGCCGGAGCGCTTGCGCGAGGCCGGCTTCGACACGGAGAACCCCAGGCTGACGCGTTTGTTGAATTTGCTGCCGGAATTGCTCGGCATGCCGCGACATCTTTCCCAGCATGTTGGCGGCTTCATCATCTCACGCGGACCCTTGCATGAATTGGTGCCAATAGAGAATGCCGCGATGGCGGGGCGCAGCGTCATCCAGTGGGACAAGGACGATTTGGAGGCGCTCGGTCTGTTGAAGATCGACGTGCTGGCATTGGGTATGCTCAGCACGATTCGTCGTGGCTTTGAACTGATCGAGACGTTTCATGGCAGGCGGTTGACGATGGCGACGATTCCGGCAGAGGATCCGGCGGTGTATCGCATGATTCAGCGAGCCGAGACCATGGGCGTGTTCCAGATCGAATCACGCGCGCAGATGGCGATGCTGCCACGGTTGAGGCCAACTTGTTTCTATGATCTGGTCATCGAGGTCGCGATCGTGCGTCCCGGGCCGATCCAGGGCGATATGGTGCATCCTTATCTGCGCCGCCGCCAGGGGCTGGAGTCGGTAAGCTATCCATCGGATGAGGTGCGCGAAGTACTTGGTCGCACGCTCGGCGTGCCGATCTTTCAAGAACAAGTGATGAAGGTCGCGATGGTCGCCGCCGGATTCAGTGCTGGCGAGGCCGATCAGGTGCGGCGTTCGATGGCAGCATGGCGGCGACGTGGCGGCCTGGAGGGTTTCGAGCGTCGTTTGATCGACGGCATGTGCCAACGCGGCTATCCGCGTGAATTTGCGCAACGTATCTATCGACAGATTCTGGGTTTCGGCGACTACGGCTTCCCCGAATCCCATGCCGCTAGCTTCGCGCTGCTGGTGTATGTCTCGGCCTGGTTGAAATGCCATGAACCGGCGGCTTTCTTCGCCGCGCTGCTGAACAGCCAGCCGATGGGCTTCTATGCGCCAGCGCAACTGGTTGCCGAAGCGCGCCGAGCGGGTGTCGAGGTGCGCCCGGTGGATGTGAACCATGGCGACTGGTATTGCACGCTGGAGAAGGATGGCCGGGGCGAGCCAGCGTTGCGTCTCGGTCTGTTGCGCGTCAAGGGGTTGTCGCGCAACGGCGCGGAGCGCCTATTGGCGGCGCGCCGCCAACGGGTGTTTCGCGACAGTGACGATATACGCCGGCGCGCCAGACTGGATCGTCGCGATCTGCGCGCATTGGCCGCCGCCGATGCCCTGCGCGGTCTGGCCGGGAATCGGTACCAGAGCCATTGGCAAGTGGCCGGGGCCGAGACGCAACTGCCGTTGTTCGGCGGCTGGCGCCGGGAAGAGGGCAGCGTATTGTTGCCGACGCCCGAGCTGGGTGACGAGCTGGTCGCCGACTACGCCAGCATTGGGCTGAGCCTGCGAGGCCACCCGTTGGCGCTGCTGCGCCCGGAACTGGAACGTCGGTGTCTGCATGGCGCCGCTGCGCTCGATGGCCTGCCGAACAATGCCTGGGCGCGCGCCGCCGGCCTGGTGATCAATCGTCAGCGTCCGGGTTCTGCTGGCAAGGTAGTGTTTATGACCTTGGAGGATGAAACCGGGTATATGAATCTGGTCATCTGGCCGCGGGTGCTGGAACGTTGGCGAGCGGCGATACTCGGGGCGTCCCTGCTGGCTGTCAGTGGCCAGCTACAACGCGAGAGTGGCGTGACTCATCTGATCGTTGCTCGGGCGGCTGATCTTTCAGGCTTGCTCAGCGGGTTGGATGCGCCATCGCGTGATTTTCATTGAGTCGAAAAGAGATAGTCACGGCCTCCTCGCGTCTTGCCAGTAACAAAATGGCACGCACGCTACAATCTGGCGTTCGACTAGCCGTGACGATAATGGCATCGTCTCTCCGATCGTGATTTGTGATTTATTATATTCATATATAAGAATAAATCGTTCTCATGAAGCCGCATAAACCTGCTTTATTTTTACATTTTGCAGGGGTATCTTTAACTGAAATCAAGAATCGATCGCTATCGGACCACATCGTTGGTTTGAGGCGAAACCTTATTCCGTATTTCCTCCAGAACCGCAATCAATCGCAGATGGCGGCAGGTACCGGCGGAGATACTGGCTGATTTTTCAGGATGGGGCTGAAATACCCCGAATAATGAAAGGCTGTCTGTGGGTCGGCCGCGGGATGTTAGAGACGGGGCACCGGAAATGCTCCCGGCATTTACAGTGTTCCCCACTTCCCCGTGGGTTATGCCGAGGCCAAGCCTATACGGACGTATTCACGGCGTTCTCCCGGACGAATCACAGGCAGCCAACAAGCGACTTTCACGCTAACCACAAATTGGAGATGGCAGATGGCTCATATTGTAGTACTGGGGGCTGGTACCGGCGGCATGCCGGCGGCATACGAATTACGCGCGGAGTTGGGTAGCGAACACAAGGTTACCGTTGTCAACGAACGCGAGTATTTCCAGTTCGTACCGTCGAACCCCTGGGTTGCGGTAGGCTGGCGTGATCGCGCCAGCATCACTTTCGATATCCGTAAGCACTTGGAGGCCAAGGGCATCGAGTTCATCGCCAAACGCTGCGACAAGATCGATGCGGATGGCAAGACGCTGACGCTCGAAGGCGGCGACAGCGTCTCCTTCGATTACCTGGTGATTGCAACGGGTCCAAGGCTGGCGTTCGAAGAGATCGAGGGTGCTGGTCCTAACGGCGGACATACTCATTCGGTATGCACCGTCGACCATGCCGAAAGCGCGTATACCGCCTATCAGCAACTGATCGAAGATCCGGGCCATGTGATTATCGGCGCGATGCCGTTTGCCAGTTGCTTTGGCCCGGCCTATGAGTTTGCCTTCATCATGGATGCCGATCTACGCAAGCGCAAAATACGTGACCGCGTACCGATGACCTATGTGACCTCCGAGCCTTATATCGGACATCTCGGTCTTGGTGGTGTCGGTGATTCCAAAGGCATGCTGGAATCCGAGCTGCGTAACCACCACATGAACTGGATCACAAATGCCAAGGTGACCAAGGTCGAAGCCGGCAAGATGTTCATCGAGGAGTATGACAATTCCGGCAACAAGATCAAGGATCACGAGTTGGAATTCAAGTTCTCGATGATGCTGCCGGCGTTCAAGGGCGTGGAAGCAGTGATGAACGTCGAGGAATTGTGCAACCCGCGTGGTTTTGTATTCGTCGACGAGCATCAACGCAATCCGAAGTACCCGCATATCTATGCGGCGGGCGTGTGTATCGCCATTCCGCCGGTGGAAGCCACCGCCGTGCCAACCGGCGCGCCAAAGACGGGTTATATGATCGAGTCGATGGTAACCGCCATCGTGCACAACATCGCCGACGAACTGGCCGGTCGCGAGCCCAAGACCTACGCCACCTGGAATGCGATCTGCCTCGCCGACATGGGCGATACCGGCGCGGCCTTCGTTGCCTTGCCGCAGATTCCGCCGCGCAACGTCGCCTGGTTCAAGAAAGGTAAATGGGTACATATGGCAAAGATCGCCTTCGAGAAGTATTTCATCCGTAAGATGAAGAAGGGTACTTCCGAGCCTATCTATGAGAAGTACATCCTGAAGATGTTGGGGATCACCAAGCTGAAGTAAGCCGTTTCTGGCCACGCGGGGGAAAGACCCGGCTTGTCCGGGTTTTTTCTTGTCTGGCGATCAGCGGCGTCGCTGGAAAAACGGGTCTTGCGGGTATATGCTCCCGGCTTTGTTTCACAGCAGGCAGGTCCCATGTCCACAGCCCCGATCGAGCGCCATCGTACCCACAGGGTGCGCGTTGGAAACGTGATGCTCGGTGGCGACGGTCCGATCGTCGTACAGTCGATGACGAATACCGATACCGCTGATGTCATGGCGACAGTGGAACAGGTGGCGGCCTTGGCCCGGGCCGGTTCCGAGTTGGTGCGCATCACCGTGAACAATACCGAGTCCGCCGCCGCCGTGCCGGCGATCCGCGATGGGCTGGAGCGGTTCGGTGTCGACGTGCCGCTGGTCGGCGATTTCCATTTCAACGGCCATCGTCTGCTTGCCGAGCACCCGGCCTGCGCCGAGGCGCTGGCGAAATACCGCATCAATCCCGGCAACGTCGGCAGTGGCGAGAAACGTGACCGACAGTTCGGTGAAATGATCGAAACCGCTTGCCGGTACGACAAGGCGGTTCGCATTGGCGTCAACTGGGGTAGCCTGGACCAGGCCCTGGTGGCGCGCATGATGGACGAGAACGCGCGGCGCGCCGAGCCGCTGGATGCCAAGGTGCTGATGTACGACGTGCTCGTCACCTCGGCGTTGGAGAGCGCCGCACTGGCGGAAAAGGTCGGCCTAGCGGCCGATCGCATCGTGTTGTCATGCAAGATGAGCGGAGTGCAGGATCTGATCGCGGTCTATCAGTTGCTGGCGAGACGCAGTGAGTATGCGTTGCATCTGGGCCTGACCGAGGCCGGCATGGGTTCGA
>JALSSX010000074.1 GCA_026984055.1 Sedimenticola sp.
AGCCAAGTACAGATGTTGAGTCTGTAGTGATTTGTTCAGACATTGTTTGGTTACGAATCATGATCCTCCTCCAGCGCTAGAAGACGATGGAGATACCGACAGGATCCCCATCATCCTCGACGAATAGCGCTTTCGGGCCTGCCCCTCCCCGGGCGGGCTTTTTTTTGCTCTCCCCCCTGTGGCGGTGAGATTTCCGGGGTTACCGTCTGATGGTTGTCTTCCTGTTTGTCACGGTCGGCTGGATAGGGTGAAAACAAAACGCGAAAGGTCAGTCCGCCTTCGGGTGATGTGTCCGACAACGCGATTCGCGCGCGATGCAGGTCGGCGATGCGCGCGACGATCGACAGGCCCAGGCCACTGCCTTGGATCGCGCGATGCTCTTCCGCCCGGTAGAAACGTTCCAATACCCGTTGCCGCTGTGCGGCGGGGATGCCCGGACCGTTGTCGGCGACCTCCAGGATGATACGATCCTCTCCGAGTTCTGCGCGAATATCGATGCGTCCGTTGGCCGGCGTGTAACGGATTGCGTTGCCGATGATATTGCAGAGCAGGATGTTGAGCGCCATCTCATTGCCCAGTAACCGGGTCTGGTGGCAACCGCAGTGTTGCAGGCCCAGATCGATACCTTTCTCCAGCGCTGCGGGATACAATGCGGCGATGCAGCTTTTTATCAGCGGACACAGCCGCAGGGGCCGCATCTTCAGCGACTCGTTGGATTCCGGTTCCAGCCGCGCCAGCGTGAGCATCTGCTCGATCAGGCGTGAGCTTCGGTCCACGCCCATTTCGATCTGTTGCAGGGCATTACGGCGTTCATTGGCGTTTCTTGCCCTTGACGCGACACCGGCCTGGGCCTTCAACGCGGCGATCGGCGTGCGGAGTTCATGCGCGGCGTCGGCGGTAAAGCGACGTTCGCGGGCCAGCGCGTTGTCGAGCCGGGCGAGCAGGCGGTTGATGGCATTGGTCAGGGTCTGGATCTCGCCCGGTACGTCGTGTGAATCGATGGGTGACAGGTCTTGCGGTGAGCGGGTTTCCACCATGCGGCTGACGCGGCGCAACGGCCGCAACGCGTCACCGATGATCAGCCAACTGAGCAGCAACAGACCGGGCATCACGATCAACAAGGGCATCACCAGGCTGAACGTGATGCTGTCGCTGAGTTCGTGGCGGATGCGCAATGGCTCCAGGATATGGATGCGCAGATCAGCTTTCTTGTCGAGCATCGTGAAGACTCGCCATTGCGTTCCGCTGGCGGTTATCGTGGCGAGTCCGGGAGGCGGGTTCAGGTCATGGCTCAGTTCGCCGGAGGAGCTGATCACCTTGCCATCGCGGACGATCTGGAAGGCGATGGTATGCTGCATCTCGGTGAGATGAGGATGGTATTCGAGTGGTAGCAGCGGCTGTTCGTTTTCGAGAATCTCGTGTTTGATCAAGGCATGCAGCGTATTGCCGATCAGGATCAACTCTTCGTCGAACAGTTCGCGCACCTCGTGCTTGGTCTGGTGGTAGGCGTAGACGGCGGTTGCCAGCCAGCCGACCGCATAGAGTCCGACCAGCGGTATCAGCAAGCGCCGTCGGATCGAGCGCATCAGCTGTGTTTCTCCATCATATAGCCGACGCCGCGCACCGTGCGTATCCATTCACTGCCGAGCTTCTTGCGTAGATGATGGATATGCACCTCGATGGCATTGCTGCCGACCTCGGTATCCCAGCCATAGATGGATTCCTCGATATGGGAGCGCGACATCACCCGGCCGGCGTTGTTCAGCAGGACTTCGAGGATCGCGAATTCGCGCTGGGGTAGCGGTATGGGGCGTTCGTCGAGGGTCACCATGTGAGCGGCGGGATCGATGCACAACGGGCCGTTGCACATGATCGGTGTCGCGCGTCCGCTGGAACGTCTCAGCAGGGCGCGCAGGCGAGCGTTCAATTCAGGGAAGTCGAAGGGCTTCACCAGATAGTCGTCGGCGCCGGCATCCAGGCCGGCGACCCGGTCGCTGGTGGCGTCGCGAGCGGTGAGCACCAAGACCGGCGTGCTGTTGCCGCGCGCGCGCAGGCGCTGGAGTACCTCCAGCCCGGGCAGGCCCGGCAGGTTGAGATCCATGATGATCAGGTCGAAGTTGCCGGCGCGCACGGCCTGGTCGGCTTCCAGGCCATTCTGAATCCAGTCCACGGTGTAGCCATCCTGGCGCAGGCCGGTCTGGATACCGTCGCCCAGCAACGGGTCGTCTTCCACCAGTAGTAGTCTCATCGAAATGCTCGGTGCATGGCGGTACGATTAGCAGGATGTTGAAAAAGCCCTTCCATGGACTTTTTCAACGACGAAACTGGAAAATGCGATTTCCCGGCTCCTTCATTTTCAATGACTTGCCATCATCGAAAATGGTGGTGCCTCCCTGTACCGCACACAGGCCGTTAAAAAATGCCATTTTTTAACGGCCTGTGTGCGTGAAAATGCGGAGTCGGTTGCCCGTGATTCGTCCGTGGAAACGCGGTGAATACGCCCCTGTGGGCTTGGCCTCAGCCTAACCCACGGGGCAGGGCAGTGGATATCCCGCAGCCGAACCACGGGCAACGTTCATGACAGCGGCTGTTGTATTCAGCATGATGCGTTAGCATGGTTTGTTCGTGTCCTCAGCTCAGAATACGGAGGAAAACTTAACGTTTCGTTAACAATTCCGCGGCCTCCTTTCCATTCAAGTATGGCGTATTCTCGGGGGATTTCACCGTAAAATATCCTGTCGACTGCTTGGGATTCGTCTGTGGGAACGCCGTCCATGGCCAGCCAAGCATCGGTATTATCACGCGTCCTTTTTCGCCCCTGGCGGTGTTGCGTCGCTGTCGACAGTGGGCATCTCAGCCCAATTGCGTGGCTGAAGGTAACGTTCGTAGAGGCGCGCCTCTGGCGTGCCGGGCGCGGGCTGGTAGTTGTAATGCCAAGCGGCCAAGGGGGGTAACGACATCAGAATGGATTCGGTGCGACCGCCGGATTGCAGGCCGAAAAGCGTGCCGCGATCGTAGACCAGATTGAATTCGACATAGCGGCCACGGCGGTAGAGTTGGAACTCGCGCTCGCGGCTGCCGTATTCGATGCCACGGCGACGCTGGACGATTGGCAGGTAGGCCAGAATATAGTGATCGCCGACCGATCGCATCAGGGCGAAACTCTGCTCGAAATCCGGTTGATTCAGATCATCGAAGAACAGCCCGCCGATACCGCGTGGTTCGTCGCGGTGCTTCAGGTGGAAATAGTCGTCGCACCATTGTTTCAGGCGCGGGTAGGTTTCTGCGCCGAACGGCTCACAGGCGGTCTTCGCGGTCCGATGCCAGTGGATGCAGTCCTCATCGAAGCCGTAGTAGGGGGTCATGTCGAAGCCGCCGCCGAACCACCAGACCGGTGCCTCGCCGGGCTTTTCCGCGATGAAGAAGCGGACGTTCGCATGCGAGGTTGGCACATAGGGGTTGCGTGGATGAATCACCAGCGACACGCCCATCGCGCGGAAGCTGCGTCCGGTCAGTTCCGGGCGCTGGGCGGTTGCCGAGGCCGGTAGATTCTCGCCATGCACCATCGAGTAGTTGACCCCGGCCTTTTCGAATACTCCGCCCTCGGCGAGCACGCGGGTGCGGCCGCCACCGCCGGCGTCACGTTGCCAAGCGTCTTCGATGAAGCCATTGCCATCCTCGCTGGACAGCGCATTGCAGATTGCGTCCTGAAGGTTCAACAGGTATTCGGAGACTTGTTTGGCATCGACTGACATGATTTTCGCTCGGGTTCATCGCAGCCTTTGGCCGCTGTGTAGGTCATGGATCTCGGTGGGTCTGTCCAGCCCGCTGGTATGGCCGGACAAGATGAAATCCGGATTGTCGCCCAGGCGCAACCGGACTTCCAGCGGGTTGCGCGCTGCGCGCCGCCGATTCGGGTTCGCGCTGCTGGATACCAGCGGGCCGCCACAGGCACGACACAGCGCGGCGGCCAGCGGATGCGCGGTAACGCGTACCGCGAGGCTGTCGCGACCGCCGGTGAGGCATGTCGGTACGCCAGGGCTGGCCGGCGCGACCCAAGTGATCGGCCCTGGCCAGCCGGCCAGCATGCGCTGGCGTCGTTCACCAGACAGTGGCGCAAGCCAGGGTTCCAACTGGGCGAAATCCGCCGCGATCAGGATCAAGCCCTTTGTCGCCGAGCGCTGTTTCAACGCGAGCAGGCGCCGCACGGCGGCGGTATTGCCGGGGTCGCAGCTCAGGCCGAAAACCGCCTCGGTCGGGCAAGCGACCACCCCGCCGGCGCGAATCACGTGGGCGGCAAGGCGAATCGCCCAGGGATTCACGCTTTCAGGGTGGCCTGAAGATCCGCGTCCTTGGCTTGAACCGAGGTTGCGTTGGCGGCGCGCGCCTGGTGAATCCTGTCGGCCAGATCGGTGTCGGAAAGGGCGAGGATCTGCGCCGCCAGATGGCCGGCATTGGTTGCGCCGGCCTTGCCGACCGCAACCGTTGCCACGGGTATGCCACCCGGCATCATCACGGTCGAGAGCAGGGCATCCATGCCCTTCAGTGGTCCGGCATCCAGCGGAATGCCGATCACCGGCTTGATCGTCAGACCGGCGGTCACTCCGGCCAGATGCGCGGCCAACCCGGCGGCGGCAACGAACACCGCGCAGCCGCGTTGGTCCGCATCGCTTACATAGTCGTGGGTGGCCGCCGGCGTGCGGTGCGCCGAGGTGATCTTGACCTCGAATGGAATCTCGAATCGGCGCAGGATGTCCAGCGTGGCCTGCATCACTGGCAGGTCGGAGTCGGAACCCATCAGTACCGCGACAAAAGGCTGATTCATGGTAAATGCCCGCAAGATGAAAAGTCGCGAAGATACCGCAAGCCAGGGCTTGACGCCAGTCGGCTCGGCCACGAGGGACTGGAGTCCCGCGTGGAAGTGTCTGGCTGGCGATACCCGATAGTCCCGGTTCACGCGTCGAGCCGGGTCTGTGTGCGGTACAGGGATGTACCGCCATTTTTGATGACGGCAAGTCGTTGAAAAAGTCCATGGGAGGACTTTTTTAACATCCTGCTAAGGCGCGAGCCGGCAGGATTGGCGCGCGATGTCAGGTCTTGCTTGGTAGTTGTTTAAGCATGCTCGACAGGGGTTTTGGCGCGATGCCCTTGGCTTCCAGGTGTGCCTGGATGAATGCCTCGGCGTGTTCCAGGATCTTGCGGATGGTTTCGGCATCGGCGCGCAGGATGTCTTGCGCCACATCTTCCGGCGTCAGGCCTTCGCGATGGACGAGGATCACGACCCGGCGCCACAGGATGGGGAAGCTGCCGAGCAGGTTGTAGCTGCTGTCCAGTAGTTCGGCCTCGGCCTGTTGCTCCGGCGTGACGACATGGGTGTCGGGGATCAAATCCTCGATGTGGAGCACTTCGTCGGGCTGATAGAACTCGTTGATCTCTTCCTCGACCATCTCTTCCGCCTGCTCGGTGGGGGTTTCCGCGGCGCGAGATTCCAGCGATACAGTGTTCGCGTGTTCGCGGGTTTTTTCCACCTCTTCGTGGAGGACCTGGACGGCGTGCTTCAGCAGCATCCGGTAGAGCTTGTCTTCGTCGGCGCCATGGGTGTCCGCTTCGTTCTTCAAGTGCAGGAACGCCTCGTCGCGGATGTCGTTGACGGTCGGGTAGTCGTCCAGCAGGTCACCATTGGCGCGTAGATAGGTCAATTCATGGCGGATGTAGGATTCCAGTCTTGGCAGCAGTCTGGCGAGCATGACCTCGTGGCTGGCGGTTGGGGTTGCCTCGGGGGCGCGCGCGGCTTTGATCTTGCGGATGCGTTCCCGACGGCGCTTGCGCTTCCACGCCTCGCGTCCGCTGATGCGCGCGTGATGCCGCTTGGCCTGGCGGACCAAGTCGGCGACGGCTTGTTGGATTGCGCCACGCAGACCGTCTTTCTCTGCCTGGGCAACGAGTAGCTTTCTGGGTGGTAGGTGCAGTCTCAGACTGACATGGTAAAGGTGCTTGCGTTGCTCCAGGGTTGCGTGCAGTTGGCGCAACCCGGGGTTGAAGGATTCGATATGGGGGTTGAGGTGGCGTGTGATCAGTTGTTCGAGAAAGTTTCGGGTGGCTGTGTGCTCTTCCTCGCGCATGTTACGGTAAGTGATATTCATTTTCATTGTTTCTCTCCGATGATTCCGCCGCCAAACCGGGCGGTGCATGCCGGTGAATATGGGGTGGGGAGAGCGGGAATCAAGGCGGGATGGCACCGACGGCGCTTCCCGCTGGTTGGCGCGTGAGTAGCGCCACGGCCAGCCATGCGGTGAGTGTTATTCCTGTGTCTCGATCTGTTCGGCGAAGGAGCAGTCTTTCTGCGGGCAGACCTTCTCGGTACCGCGCCGCTTGGTGGTCTTGATCGTCAGTATCGGCCAGCCACATTGCGGACAGGGCTCTGCGACCGGTTCGTTCCAGATCGCATAGTCGCACTTCGGGTAGCGCGAGCAGGAGTAGAAGATCTTGCCACGTCGTGACTTGCGTTTCATCAGGCTGCCTTCGTTGCATTTCGGGCAGGTCACGCCGGTGTCGGTGGGTTTCTCCAGCGGTTCGATGTGCTTGCAATCAGGGTAGTTGCCGCAGCCGATGAATTTGCCGTAGCGGCCGGTTTTTATTACTAGGTCACCCCCACAGTCAGGGCATGAGCGGCCTTCGATCTTCTCCGGCTCGGCGCGCTCGTTGTCATCGCCGAGGTTGCGGGTGTAGTCGCATTCCGGGTAGTCGGTGCAGCCGATGAAACGTCCGTGGCGGCCAAGACGGATCGATAGTGGCTTGCCGCATTTTGGACATTTCTCGTCGATCTTCTCCTGGGTGACATCGGAGCGCTTGACGTTCTTGTCGGTGTCGTCGATGCGGTCCTTGAACGGCTGCCAGAACTTGCGCAGCAGTGGCACCCACTCTTCCTCGCCCCGCGCGACGGCGTCCAGTTCGTCCTCTAGATGCGCGGTGAATTCGTAGTCCACGTAGCGCGTGAAGTAGTTGCTGAGGAACTTGTTGACGATGCGTCCGACATCGGTTGGGTGGAAACGCTTCTTCTCCATCTCCACGTAGCCCCTGTCCTGCAGGGTTGAGATGATGGATGCGTAGGTGGACGGCCGGCCGATGCCGTATTCCTCCAGAGCCTTTACCAGTGAGGCTTCGTTGAAGCGTGGTGGTGGCTCGGTGAAGTGTTGTTCGCTGCGTATCTTTTCGAGTTTCACGCTGTCGCCTTCCCGCATCGGCGGCAGCAGCTTCTCCTTGTTGTCGGCGGGCTTCTTGCTGTCATCGGTGCCTTCCAGATAGACGCTCATGAAGCCGGGCTTGGCGATGGTCGAGCCGCTGGCGCGGAACCGATTGCCTTCTCCGCAGGCGAATTCGATGGTTACGGTGTGTATCGTCGCGTGGATCATCTGGCAGGCGACGGTACGCTTCCAGATCAGCGAGTACAGCTTTAGTTGGTCGGAGCTGAGTTTCGTCTTGATCTTCTCCGGCGGATATTCCATCGATGCCGGGCGGATGGCTTCGTGCGCCTCCTGGGCGTTCTTCGATTTGGTCTTGAAGTGGCGTGGCGTCTTCGGGATCTGGTCCGCGCCATAGGTCTCGCTGATATAGGTGCGAATGTTGTCCAGCGCCTCGTTGGCGAGGTTCACCGAGTCGGTGCGCATGTAGGTGATCAGACCGATCGCGCCGTTGCCGACATCGATGCCTTCGTAGAGTTGTTGGGCGGTGCGCATTGTGCGCTGCGCGGTGAAGCCGAGCTTGCGCGAGGCTTCCTGTTGTAGGGTCGAGGTGGTGAATGGTGCCGCCGGGTTGCGTTTGCGCTGCTTCTTCTGGACTGAGTCGACGATCAGTTGGCCGTTGGCGGCGGCCAACAGGTTTTTTTTCGCTTCGTGGGCGCTGTCGCCCTCGGTGATGCTGAACTGGCCGAGCTTCTCACCCTTGTATTGCACCAGTTTCGCGTCGAAGGCCTTGCCATCCTTGTCCAGGTCGGCCTCGATGGTCCAGTATTCGCGGGGTTTGAATGCCTCGATCTCCAGCTCGCGCTCGACGATCATGCGCAGCGCCGGGCTTTGCACGCGTCCGGCGGACAGGCCGCGACGCACTTTCTTCCATAACAATGGCGAGAGGTTGAAACCGACCAGGTAGTCCAACGCGCGGCGCGCCTGCTGGGCGTTGACCAGGTCGGTCGACAATTCGCGCGGATGCGCGATGGCGTCCTGGATCGCCTTCTTGGTAATTTCGTGGAAAACGACGCGGTAGACTGGCTTGTCCTTGAGTTTCTTGCGCGCCTTCAGCAGCTCGTAGAGGTGCCAGGAGATGGCCTCGCCCTCGCGGTCCGGGTCGGTCGCGAGGTATAGCGCGTCGGCCTTGGCCATGCGTTTCGCGATCTCCTTCACGTGTTTGTCGTTGCGCTCGATGACCTGATACTTCATCGCGAAGTCGTTGTCGGGATCGACGGCGCCCTCTTTCGGCACCAGGTCGCGTACATGGCCATAGGAGGCGAGCACTTGGAAACCCTTGCCCAGATACTTCTCGATGGTCTTGGATTTGGCCGGAGATTCTACGATGACGAGATTCATTCAGCAGGCGCTTCCGCTAGCGGGTGTGGGAAAAGGAGCATGATTTAGCAATACCGGCAAACCGGAAGTGCTGTCAAGCGGCAAGCCGCGTGCTCAATGAATGTAGGATGAAGGCCCGTCGAAGACCAGATCGGCCATCAGCGCATGCGCGGATTCGGAACCGGGCTGGTTGATCAATACCAGCAGCACGATCCATTTGAGATCCTCGACGCTCAATTGGCGACTGTCCAACGCCATCGCGCGATCCAGAACCAATTCGCGGGAGCGGCCGTCGAGGATGCCGTTCTGTTCGAGAAATAACAGCAGCCCCTGGGCGTCGCGCTCCAGCCGGCTCTGCTCGTCCTCGGTATAGATGCGGAACGACTGGGATTCACGCGCCTGTTCACGTTGCACGATCTGTTGCTCGGTGAGTTCGTCCAGCCATTGGAATGCCTTTTGAATCTCTGGATTCGGAAAGCCTGCCTGCATCAGCTCCTCCTGGAGCATGATATGGTCTGGCGCGGCGTCCTCGGGATTGTCCAGATAATTCTCGTAGAGATAGATTAGGACATCGATGACATTTTCATTCACGGCGAGACAACCTCGGATGTTGTGCGACAGTAGCGCCCGCCCGGCGCGGTGGATACCCGTCCCTGCAATTCCAGCAGCAACAGCATGGAACTGATTGCCTCGGCGGGGAGCTTGCAGCGGGAGACCAGTTCATCGACGGAAATGGGGTCGTAGCCCATGTGCTTCAAGAGTTGCTGGTACTCGGCGTCGGGTGTTCCCATCATATCAGACCGCGCGTCGCTTGTCGGCGTCGGCGCGGCTTCTGGCTTGCTCAGACTCCCGAGCGCGCTGCCGAGTTCCTCGACGATATCGGCGCCGGTCTCCACCAGCTTGGCGCCGTTGCGAATCAACTCGTGGCAGCCGCGCGCCAACGGGTTGTGAATGGAACCCGGAACGGCAAAGACCTCGCGTCCCTGTTCGCCGGCGAGTCGCGCGCTGATCAGCGAACCGCTGCGAATCGCTGCCTCGACCACCAGCACGCCCAGCGACAGGCCGCTGATGATGCGGTTGCGGCGTGGAAAATGGCCGGGCCGGGCCGGCGTGCCCGGTGGGAATTCACTGACCAGCGCTCCATGCCCAGCGATCTCACGCGCGAGATCGCGGTGACGCGCCGGATAGACGCGATCCAAGCCGGTGCCGGTCACCGCGATGGTATGCCCGGCGCGCAATGCGCCACGATGGGCGGCGCCGTCGATGCCGGTTGCCATGCCGCTGGTGACGACGATGCCGGCGCGGGCGAGATGCTCGGCAAAGGCGCTGGCGGTCTTCATGCCTTGATGCGTGGGGTTGCGGCTGCCGACGATCGCCAGCTGTGGCATCGACAGCCATGCGGGCTCGCCGGTGACGAACAGCGCGAGCGGCGCGTCGTCGAGTTTGCGTAGCAGCGGCGGGTAGTCCGCGGAGGCATATGTCACCAGCCGGTTGTCCGGTTGCGACAGCCATGCCTGGTCGGCGTCCAGGCGCGTTTCATCGGGTTTGTCGAACCAGGCGCGCGCGGTGGCCGGCAAGCGATCGTGGTGCCGCGCGACCCATGCTGGAATCTCGCTGCCGTCGAGCGGTCGGTCGCTGGCATCCAGCAACTCGCGAAAGCGCAGCGGGCCGAACCCCGGCGCGCGAATCAGGCTCAGCCAGAGGCGCTGTGTCACCGCGTCCATACTGTGTTCGGCGCGCGGCCTATTGCGGCGAGCGCACTCGGTCGAGGACGTGCAATGCGCGTGTCGCGCTCATGATCAGCCCGAAGGAGAGTCGCTCATAGGCGCGGAAAACCATCAGCATGCCGGCGCGTTCGTCCGGCAGCTTGACCTTCTCGAACTGGCTGCCGCTAATGGTATCGCGTACGGTATCGCCGCGATGCAGGACCTCTAGCACATCGCCCGGCGCCAGACCGTCGGCGCCGCCGCGATCCAGGGTTACGATCTGGAACTGGCCGATCTCGGACACACCTTGGTAGACATCGATGATGGAACCCTCGACCGGGGTGTCCGGCGCCTTCGGATGGAATGCGCCGAGCGCAGTGTCGCTGGAGGGTACCAGGCGGTCGCCCTTCAGCATCTCCAGCTTGCTGGTGTGCATGCGGAAGGTCGCCGGGTCGCCATCGCGCAGCTTGATGGCGGTACCGATGAAATCCGCCTCGTAGCCGAGTATCTCTCCGGTGTCCGCATCGCGGTATGCCTTGCCCGGGCGGACGATGTCGAAGCGCGTGTCGCCATTGTCACCGGGATGCAGATTACGTGCATAGAAGCGCATGCCCGCGCTGCCGAGCAAGTGTTCGTCTCCGACTGCGATGACATAGGGCGCGGCATGCCCCTCGTCTTTCTCCAGCACGTGCGGGCGACTCAGGAACGGCGCGATAACATCCAGTGGGATGCTTGGAGTGGCGTTGCCCATCGGCGAGATGCGCACCTTGGGCGAAAGCCGGATCACGCCGTTGGCCTGGCGCCGTAACACGGGGCGACCATCGATGAACGCCAGTTCGAGCACGTCGCCGGGATAGATCCAGTGTGGATTGGCGATCTGCTGATTGGCCTGCCAGATATCCGGCCAGCGCCACGGGTCGCGCAGAAACATCGCCGCGATGTCCCACAGGGTGTCGCCCTTCTTGACCACATAGGTTTCTGGATGGTTCTGGTTCAACTCCACCGGCGCGGCGGATAACAGCGTTGTCGACAAGAGTAATGCGCAACACAGGATAAGTTTGTCGAAGGACATCAATTCAGGCTCCTGGTGGGACATGATGTGTGAATAAGTCCCGTTTATCGTAAAATGTACTGGTTCCGGGTGGCTGGCGCCGGCGGGAATCGCAAGCGTAAACCGACGCTTCGGCCATGTTAGCGGAATCGCCGCTCACTTTATACCTCAGGCGTGGCGGGCCGACAGCCGGTTTCCGGGCGTCGCGTTGGATTTGCATGGATTTTGTGACCCTTTTCGTCATATTTTCCGGATCAGGCTATAATATGGCGACGGCCAGCCAGACATCGAAACGATCGCTCGCTTTCTCGATCGCCCCGGGCGGTGATCGCCTGCTGGCGGCGACTTGGACACATTGACGGCAGAGACATGGCAATTCTTAATATTCTTCAGTTTCCAGACCCGAGGTTGCGCAACAAGGCGAAGCCGGTCGAGCGCGTGGACGACAGCATTCGGCAACTGGTCAATGATATGTTTGAGACCATGTACGAGGCGCCCGGCATCGGGCTGGCGGCGGTGCAGGTCAACGTCGCGAAGCGTGTCGTCACCATCGATATCAGCGAGGAGCAGGATGACCCGCGCGTCTTCATCAATCCGGAGATACTGGTGGCCGAGGGCGAGGAGGAAAGCAAGGAAGGTTGTTTGTCGGTGCCGGGTTACTTCGATCTGGTGAAGCGCGCGGAAACGGTTCGCGTGTCCGCGTTGGATCGTGATGGCAAGCCCTTCGAGCTGGAGGCCGATGGCCTGTTGGCGGTGTGTATTCAGCATGAGATCGATCACCTCGACGGCAAACTGTTCGTCGACTACCTGTCTGGTCTGAAACGCCAGAAGGTGCGCAAGAAATTGAGCAAGGCGCAGCGCGAGGCCTCGGCCGTCTGAAGCCGGCTTGGCGACGCTTCCTGCTTTGGCATGCCCGTTGTTCCATGCGGGCTTTTCCCTGTAGACCCCTCCCGCAAGGATCCTATCTGAAATGAATCGTTCTCCCCGTATGTTGTTTGCCGGTACGCCGGAATTCTCCGTGGCGCCGCTGCAAGCCCTGCTGGATGCCGGTTACGATGTCCACGGTGTGTATACCCAGCCGGACCGGCCGGCGGGTCGCGGCCGCAAGCTGATGCCCAGTCCAGTGAAGCAACTCGCGGTGGCGCGGGGCATACCGGTGTATCAGCCGGTCGATTTCAAGAGCGAGGAGGCGCTGGCGGAGCTCGAAGGCCAGCAGGCCGATCTGATGGTCGTGGTCGCCTATGGCCTGTTGCTGCCCGAGCGGGTGCTGAACGCGCCGCGTCTGGGCTGCATCAATATCCACGCCTCCCTGCTGCCGCGCTGGCGTGGCGCTGCGCCGATTCAGCGCGCGATTCAGGCCGGTGACAAGGAGACTGGCATCACTATCATGCGGATGGACAAGGGGCTGGATACTGGCGACATGCTCTATCGCCTGACATGTCCGATCGCGTCCGACGAGACCGGTGGCAGTCTCCACGATCGGCTCGCGCCGTTGGGCGCGAAGGCGCTGATGGCAGCGCTGCCGGGGATCCTGTCCGGTGAACTCCATGGCGAATCGCAGAACGATGCCGAGGCGATCTACGCGCGCAAGTTGTCGAAGGCGGAAAGCGCCATCGATTGGCAACAGGACGCGGCGGTCATCGAGCGTCAGGTGCGCGCCTTTAACCCCTGGCCGGTCGCGCAGACTCGCTGGAACGACGCCAATCCGCGCATCTGGGAGGCGCGCGCGTTGGCCACGTCCGCGGCTGGCGAGCCCGGCGAGGTCGTCGGCGCCGATCGCGGCGGCCTGCGCGTTGCTTGCGGCGAGGGCCAACTGAGCATCACGCGCATCCAGATGCCGGGAAAGAAAGCGATGCCGGTGGTGGATTTTCTCAACGCGCACGTGCTGGACGGCGTGGTCCTTGGGCGCTGAGCCGCGCGCCGTCGCGGCGCGCGGGATAGCCGGCGTGTTGCGTGGCGCCTCGTTGAGCACGGTGTTGCCAGCGATGCTGCCGCGCGTCGAACCGCGCGACCGCACGCTGTTGCAGGAGATGAGTTATGGCGTGTGTCGCCAAGCGGTGCGTCTGGAGTTCTGCCTGGAACGTCTTCTGAACCGGCCGTTGAAGGCCAAGGAACAGGAGGTGCATGCCCTGCTGTTGTGCGGCCTCTACCAGCTCGAATACATGCGCGTGCCGGCGCATGCGGCGATCGCCGAAACCGTTGAGGCGGCGCGCCTGCTGAAGCGCGCCTGGGCGGTCGGCTTGGTGAATGCCGTGTTGCGCGGTTTCCAGCGCCGGCGGGCGGATTTGCTGGCCGAGGCCGATGCCATCGACGCGGTGCGCCATGCCTGTCCCGGCTGGTTGTTGAACCGGCTGCGCAAGGCTTGGCCGATGCAGGCCGACAGCGTGCTCGATGCCTGGATGCAACGGCCACCGTTGACGTTGCGGGTCAATCGCCGCCAAGGCGATGTCGATGCCTACCGGCAGCGGCTCGAAGCGGTCGGTCTCGAAGCTATGCCTGTGCCGGGTGCCGCAGATGCGCTGATACTGTCCGAAGCGGTGCCGGTGGAGCGCCTGCCAGGCTTCGGGCAAGGGCTGGTATCGGTGCAGGACGCCGGCGCGCAGCTCGCGGCGAGCCTGCTGGATGTCCGCGACGGTCAGCGGGTGCTGGATGTTTGCGCCGCGCCAGGTGGCAAGACGGGTCATCTGCTGGAGATCGCCGATATCGAACTGCATGCCTTGGACAGTGATGCGGCCCGCCTCGCGCGGGTCGGTGAAAATCTCGATCGCCTGGGCTTGTCGGCACGCCTGGAACTGGCCGATGCCAGGCAGCCAGGCGGTGATTGGTACCAGCGGGATTACGAGCGCATTCTGCTCGACGCGCCGTGTTCGGCGACCGGCGTGATCCGACGCCACGCGGATATTAAATTGCTGCGACGCAACAGTGATATCGAAAAGCTGGTCGAACTGCAATACTGTATCCTGAGCAACGTCTGGCCGCGCCTGATGGTCGGCGGCATGCTGTTGTATGCGACTTGTTCCCTGCTGCCCGAAGAGAATACCGATCAGATGACAAGGTTCATGGCCGAACGGCGTGACGTCGAGGCGCTGCCGCTGAAGATCGGCGCGGCCACGTCGGCTGCGCCGGGCATCCAGATCCTGCCTGGCGCGCGGGAAATGGATGGCTTCTTCTATGCGTTGCTGCGCAAGAGGCCGGCGGCATGAGGCGCTGCGCGCTGTTCGGCCTGCTGCTGACGGTGCTGCTGTGGCCGCCATGGTTGTTCGCCTTTCAGGTGGAGAAGGCAAACGCCCGGCTGGAACACGGCCAGTTCGTCATCGACGTACAGATCGACTACCAATTCAGCGATGACGTGCTGGAAGCCCTGGCCAATGGGGTGCCGCTGACTACCGAGGTGCATATCCAGGTGCGTCGCGACGGCGCGTGGATCTGGGAGGGCGACATCGTCGATTTTCGCGTGCGTTCCCAGATCCGCTATCTGCCGGTATCGGCGCTCTATCAAGTCACCGACCTGGACACCGCCGAGCGGCGTAACTTCGTCTCGCGCGCCGCGGCGATACATGCGCTCGGTGATTTGCAAGGGCTGCCGGTGGTCGGCGAGGATCAGCTGGAGAAGGGTGAAGACTACGAACTGAAGATCAAGGCCTCGCTGGATATCGAGGCCTTGCCGCTGCCGCTGCGGCCTAAGGCGTACATCTCCTCTGACTGGAATCTCTCCACCGGCTGGACCGTATGGCGTTTGCGGCACTGAAGAAGCGAGCCAAGTCGATAGGCAACGAGGGCCTGCTGGTCGTACTGCTGATCCTGTTGCTGCTCGCCACCCTGCATCTGATGAGCAGCGCGGTGCAGAATTCCGACAAGCTGGCGAGCATCTACAAGCCATTATTGGTGTTGAATGTCGGCGGGTTGGGGATACTCGTTGGCCTGGTGGGTTACAATCTGTGGCGCACCCTGCGTGGTTTCCGGAGGCGCGCGTCCGGTTCGCGCCTGACGCTGCGCATGGTGGTGATCTTCGTGTTTCTCGCGGTCGCGCCGGTTGGCATCGTCTACTATTACTCAATGCAATTCCTGCTGCATGGCATCGATAGTTGGTTCGACGTGAAGATCGACCGGGCGATGCAGCAATCGCTGGAACTGAGCAAGGCTTCATTGGCACTGCATCAGCGCGAGCGTTTGCGCGAGACGCGCGAACTGATGGCGGCGTTGGATCTCAGCAATGCCTCGACGGCGGTGATTGGACTCGGCGATGCGCGCGCCCAGAGTGGCGCGACCGAACTGACGCTGATGAATCCGGATGGCGAGGTGCTGGGTTCGTCGAATGTCGATCCCACAGATCTGGTGCCGGTGAAGGCGGACTCGGTGCTGTTGCAGCAGGTTCGCCAGGGCGAGGATTTTACCGGGCTGCTGCCCTATGGCAGCGATGCGCAACTCAATGTGCGTGTGTTGATCAATGATCCGCGCGGGCGCAAGTTTCTGCTTCAGGCGCTATACCCGTTGTCGGAGAACATCACTCGCCTGAGCGAGGCGGTGCAGCATGCCGTCAATCGCTATAAGGAGCTGGCCTATCTGCGCGAGCCGCTGAAATTCAGCTTCAGCCTGACGCTGTTCCTGGTGCTGCTGTTCAGTCTGTTCGCGGCGGTCTGGGCGGCGTTCTATTTTGCCCGCCGGTTGGTTGCGCCGATCACGAATATTGCCGATGGCACGCGGGCGATCTCCCAGGGCGACTATGATACCCAGCTGCCGGTGCCGCGCACCCGCGACGAACTCAGCTTCCTGGTCTCGTCGTTCAACGCGATGACACGCCGCATCGCCCAGGCGCGCGACGAAACCGAGCGTTCGCGTGCTCAATTGCAAGCGCAGCATGCCTATCTGGAGACCGTGTTGCAGCAACTCACCTCCGGTGTCATGACCTTCGACGATGAGCATCGCCTGCGCACAGCGAATGATGTGGCCTCGAAGCTGTTGCGCGTGGACCTGCGCGCGCAGATCGGCGCCGCCTTCAACGATCTCGCCCAGGCGGGTCCGGCGGTCGAACAGTTACTCGATCTGATTCGTTCACCGCTGGTGAAGGGCGAACAGGGGTGGCAGCGCGAGATCACCCTCTTTCATCCCAACGAGCGTAATATCCTGCTGTGCCGGCTGACCCCGTTGCAGCATGTTGGCGGCCCTTCGGAGGGACATCTGTTGGTGTTCGACGACATCACGCTGCTGGTGCAGGCGCAGCGCGACGCGGCCTGGGGTGAAGTTGCGCGGCGGCTCGCGCATGAGATCAAAAATCCGCTGACGCCCATCCAATTGTCTGCGGAGCGTCTGCGGCGGCGTTACCTGAATACCATGGATGAGACGGAGGCCGCAGTGCTGGACAAGGCCACGCATACCATCGTACAACAGGTCGAGGCGATGAAAGCGATGGTCAACGCGTTCTCTGAATACGCCAAGCCGCCGCGCTTGGCGCGACACCCGTTGCGGGTCGACAAGTTCATCGCCGAGGTGCTGGATCTGTATGCGTCCGATCGCGAGGTCGGTCGTCTGCGGGTTGATCTGAACGCCGGCGATGCCGAGATCGAGGCTGATCCGCTGCGCATCCGGCAGGTGTTGCACAATCTGATCAAGAATGCGCTCGAGGCTGTGGAATCCGTCGAGCGGCCGTTCGTTGGCGTCAGCAGTCGGCGCATAGAGCGCAACGATTGCCTTTTTGTCGAGGTCCGGGTGGAGGATAATGGCGGGGGTATCGATGAAGACCAGGTCGCCCATCTGTTCGAACCCTATGTGACCACCAAGACCAAGGGCACCGGGCTTGGCCTGGCCATCGTGAAGAAGAACATCGAGGAGCATGGTGGTAGTGTATGGGTCGAAAAAATCGAAAATGGAGCGCGTTTCGTGTTCCGCCTGCCGTTGGCCGACCGGCGGCGCGCGGCGGAGGAGCGGGCCGCCGACACCACTTCCGCCGCCGAGAACGAGCATTCCTGAGTCAAGTGGTAGCACGGAGAAGATCCGCATGAGCAGTCACTATATATTGGTCGTCGATGATGAGCCGGATATCCGTCAGTTGGTGAAGGATATCCTGGAGGACGAGGGCTATCGCGTCGCCACCGCGGAGGATGGCGAGAGCGCGCGCAAGGCGCTGCGCGAACGGCGTCCGGATGCGATGTTGCTGGATATCTGGATGCCGGACATCGATGGCATCTCGTTGCTGAAGGAGTGGAGCGAGACCGAACTGCCGTGTCCGGTGATCATCATGTCCGGACATGGCACGGTGGAGACCGCTGTGGAGGCGACCCGGCTGGGCGCCTATGATTTTCTCGAAAAGCCGCTGTCGTTGGCGAAGCTGTTGCTGACCGTGGAGCACGCCTTGCAGGCGGACACGCTGCAACGCGAGAACGTCGGCCTGCGCAGGCGCGCGCAGGCGGTGGTCGACCCGGTCGGACGCAGCCAGGTGATGCAACGCCTGCGCGAACAGATCAAGCGCATCGCGCGGCACGATACCTGGGTGTTGATCACCGGCGAATCCGGCAGTGGCCGCGAGACGCTGGCCCGTTATCTGCACAACCAGAGTCCGCGCGCCAAGCGACCGTTCGTCGAGGTCGGCGTATCGGCGATCGCGCGCAGCAATGCCGCGTTGGAGCTGTTCGGTAGCGAGGACAACGGTCAGATTCATTACGGCAGGCTGGAGCAGGCACAGGGCGGCACGCTGTTTCTCGACGAGGTCGCGGACATGGACATGGAGGTGCAGGCACAATTGGTCGGCGCGCTGAATACGGAATCCTTCCTGCGGGTTGGTGGCAGCGAGCCAGTGTCCATCGATGTGCGCATCATCGCGGCGACCAGTCGCAATCTGGCTGAGCAGGTGAAGGCCGAGCGTTTTCGCGAGGATCTGTTCTATCACCTGAACGTGGTGCCATTGCACGTGCCTCCGCTGCGCGAGCATCCCGAAGACGTGCCTGAGCTGTTGAATTACTATATCGATGCCTTTGTCGCGCAGGAGAAACTGGCCTATCGTCGTTTCGACATCGGCGCGCAGAACTTTTTGCGCAACTACCCCTGGCCCGGTAATGTGCGTGAGCTGAAGAACCTGGTGCAGCGCCTGCTGATCATGGGTGGCGATGAGGACATTGGGCCAGAAGAGGTGCAGGCGGCGATCGGCGGCGGGCAGCCGGCGGCCAGCGGCGGGCCGGGTTCCGCGGTGTCCTTTGATCAGCCGTTGCGCCAGGCGCGCGAGCAGTTCGAGAAGGCTTATCTGGAATATCAGCTCGACAAGCATGCCGGCAATGTCAGCAAGATGGCGCAGGAGGTCGGCATGGAACGCACCCATCTGTATCGCAAGCTGCGTTCGCTGGGCATCGAGATTAAGGACAGGCGGTGAAGATCATCATTCTCGGCGCGGGGCAGGTCGGCTCATCGGTGGCGACCAATCTGGCCT
>JALSSX010000075.1 GCA_026984055.1 Sedimenticola sp.
GCCAAAATTCCGCGCAACAGCTCGACCGGCCGTGGCGGACAGCCGGCAATGGCGACGTTCACCGGCAGCAACCCGCGCAGTCCGCCGCGACTGGCGTAACTGACGCCGAATTCGCCGCCATCGATCGCGCAGCTTCCGGCCGCGATCAGGAACTTCGGCGCTGGCGTGGCGGCCCAGGCGCGCAGCAGCGCGGTTTCCATGTGACGGCTGACCGGGCCGGTGACGAGCAGCGCGTCGGCATGCCGTGGCGAGGCAACGAAATGCACGCCGAAACGTTCGATGTCGTACAATGGGCTGTTCAGCGCATGGATCTCCAGCTCGCAGCCGTTGCACGAGCCGGCATCGACTTCGCGGATCGCCAGGCTGCCAGCGAAGCGCTTGTCGATCAGGCGCTTCAGCTCGGTGCCGACGGCTTCGAGCTCGGCGTTGGCGGTGTCTGGCGGCGGCTCGGTGACGACGCCGGTGCGCAGGCTTTTCTTCAGGATACGGAACATCTCTTTTGCCTATAGATCGTGGCCGGAATAGGAGCCGTTGACCGATTTGTTGCATACCGGGAAATCCGGCACGATGTTGTTCATGACGATGCGCTCCAGCGCCGGCCAATGGTGCCAGCTCGGATCGCGGGCGAAGAAGCGCGCGACGCGGCCATCGGTGTCGAGACGCACGTAGCTGACGATCTCGCCGCGCCAGCCCTCGACAAAGCCAATACCGATGCGTTCCTCGTTGATTTCGGGCAGCGGGGCGCGTGGGCCGTCGCCGCGCAGCGCGCCGAGCAAGGCGTCCATCCAATCCAGCGAATCGCGGATCTCGCGCATGCGGATCTGCATGCGCGCCATCACATCGCCATCGCCGAGCATCTGTGTTGTGATCGGGTGGCTGGCATAGGGCGCGTAGGGGTTGGCGCTCCGCGTGTCGAAGTCCATACCGCTGGCCTTGCCGACATGCCCGGTGCAGCCGAGTTCGCGCGCGCTGGCGAGGCTCAGCACGCCAGTCGTCAGCAGCCGGTCTTCCAGCGAGGGATGGTCTTCCAGGATGTCGAACAGCGGCCCGATCTCGTCGCGGATGCAGGCATGATCGTGGCGTAGCGTGCTGATGCCGGTGTCGTCGAGATCGATGGTCACGCCGCCGGGCGCGATGCAGTCCATCATCAGGCGGTGGCCGAACAACTTGTCGCTGTGGCGCTGCCAGAGTTCGCGTAGCCGCGCGCATTGGTATTGAGCAAAGGCAAAGCCGACATCGTTGCAGATTGCGCCGATATCCCCGAGATGATTGGCAATGCGTTCGCGCTCGCACAGCAGGCCGCGCAGTTGCTGTGCGCGGCGTGGTGGCCGGCAGCCGGTGGCGCGCTCCAATGCCTGGCAGGCGGCCCAAGCGTGGGCCACGGTGGTGTCACCGGAGATGCGCCCGGCCAGCCGCGCGAGTCCCTCGGCGTCGCGCCCGACGGCAATCTTCTCGATGCCCTTGTGGACATAGCCGAGATGCTGTTCGAGCTTCAGCACCTCCTCGCCGACCGCATGGAAGCGGAAATGTCCCGGTTCGATGATGCCGGCATGCACCGGCCCGACCGGTATCTGGTAGACTCCCGCCCCCTGGATCGGCAGGAAGGGGTAGTCGCTGTCGGCTGGCGTTGGATCGGCCGGATCGTGGCCGGCGGCGGGAAAGTCCGCCATCAGCGGGTACTCATCGTCGCGCCACGCGCGGTGGCGGGTCCAGCGCCGAGTGTCACCGTCTTCGAAGCGGATGCCATGCAGATCGTGCAGATGACGCTCGGGACGGTCTGCGGCCGGGTAGTGTGGGGTGATTGAGCGGATGTCGGCATCAGGATCCAGCCGCGCGAGCAATAGCAGGTAGTCTCCCTCGTTCTCCAGCAGGCTGTGAATCAGAGCATCGTTGCTGTCGTGATCCGCCCAGATGCCAGCCCAGCGCAAACCATTCTTGGCCGCCAGCGCATGCGCGCGCGTCCAGTCCTCGGTGTCGATCTCCAGCGTATGCGCTGGCGGCAGATAACGCGCCGAACCGTGCAACACGACGATCAATTCATCCTGCAACTGGGCGAGATACTCGGACAGCCAGTCGAAACGGCTCATGATGGCAGCCCTCCGGAGATCAATTGCGTGGCCTGTTCCAGCCAGCCGTCGAGAACCCCGGGAATCGAGAGCCCCAACCATGCCACCAACAGCAGATGCGCGACCACAGGCAGTAGATTGGCGGGTACCGCTCGCTGGCTCTCAGGCGGCGCGCCATAGACCATTGGTTGCAGATTGCGGAACAGTCCAGCGAAGGCGATTGCCAGCCCGATCACCAGCACGCCAGCGAGCCATGGCCAGGCATGCAAGGTGGCGTTCAGCAGGAGAAACTCGCTGACGAAGATGCCAAAGGGTGGAAAACCGGCAATCGCCGCGACACCGAGCAGCAAGGCCCAGCCGACCGCTGGCTGGGTGCGAATCAGGCCGCGAATCTTTTCGATGCGCTGCGTGCCGGCGATATGCGTGGCATGGCCAACGGTGACGAACACCGCCGACTTGGTCAGCGAATGCACCAGGAGATGCAACAGCGCGGCGAAGGTTGCGAGTGGCCCGCCCAAGCCGAAGGCGAAGGTCGCAAGCCCCATGTGTTCGACCGACGAATAGCTGAACATGCGTTTGATGTCGCGCTGGCGTTGTAGCGACAGCGCCGCGACCAGAAACGATACCAAGCCGAAGCCCATCATCAGATGACCGGCGATCTGTGGCGAGGCGCCTTGCGCCAGCGCCCCGTCGGCGAGCATCTTGAAACGCACCACGGCATACAGCGCGATGTTCAGCAGAAGACCGGAGAGCATGGCCGAGACCGGGGTCGGGCCTTCGGAATGCGCGTCTGGCAGCCAGAAATGCATCGGCGCCAAGCCCACCTTGGTGCCATAGCCGACGAGCAGGAAGACGAAGGCGATGATCATCACCGGGGCGCTCATCTGGTCGGCATGGGCGTGCAACAGGCTCCAGGTCAGGCCCTGATCCGGATCGCCAACGGCCTGTTGCGCGGCGAAATACACCAGCACCGTGCCAAACAGCGCCAGTGCGATGCCGACGCCGCACAGGATGAAATACTTCCAGGCAGCCTCCACTGATTCCGGCGTGCGATACAGGCTGACGAGTAGCACCGTGGCCAGGGTCGCTCCCTCCACGGATACCCACAGTATGCCCAGGCTATCGGTGCTCAGCGCCAAAAGCATGGTGAACAGGAAGCCCTGGAACATTGCGTGATAGACACGCATGCGCAGCGGCGTGACACGTTCGTGGGCAAGCATGTCCAGCATATAGCGACGCGAGAAGATCGCGGTGGTCATACCAACGAAGCTGGTCAGCACGATCAGATACAGGTTGAAGGCGTCGATGTGGTAGCCATGGCCGGTGTAGCTTCCCCCGGGCAGGGCGAGCAAATCGCGCGCGAGTCCCACCGACGCGGCGAATGACAGCGCGCTCAGCCCGATATTCAACCAGCCAGCGAGGCGCGCCGGGCGCAACGCGCCGAGCATGAAAATGCCGAGCATCGGCGTGAACAGGGTAACGGCCAGCGCCGCAAAGGGACTCATGCGGATTCCTCCTCGGTCAGCCGGTTCAGCTTGCCGGTGTCCAGTGACTCGATACTTTCGTGAATATGGAAGAAGAACACGCCGAACAACACCGCCGCGACCAGTACATCGAAGGCGATGCCCAACTCGACGACCAAAGGCATGCCGCGTGTCGAGGCGACTGCCGCGAGAAACAGGCCATTCTCCATTGACATGAAGCCGAGTACCTGGGTCACCACTTGGCGGCGCGCGATCATCAGCCACAGGCCGAGCAAGACGATCGACAGGCTGATGGCGATGATATTGCGCGTCGAGGCCAATTGCAGGCGCTCGATCGGCAATGCGATCCAATAAGCGAGGATCACCAGCAGCGCGCCGAACAGCACGATCAGTGCCGGATGGGCGATGTGTTCGACCTCGCGCTCCAGGTTCAGGCGGCGCACCAAGCGATGCAGCATCCAGGGAATCAACAGCCCCTTCAGCGAGAAGGTCAGCAGGGCTGAAAGATACAGATGATAGGCATGGGTGACCGCCGCGACCAGCGCGGTGACCGCCGCGACCATCACGCCCTGCCAAGCGAAGCTATGCACCGCCGAGGTCAGGCGCGACTGCGCGAGCATCGAGAAAGAGGC
>JALSSX010000076.1 GCA_026984055.1 Sedimenticola sp.
TACGCGCTAGCGGCCGGTCGTGCTCACCATAGGGTAGCTTGCCGGTGAGAAGTTCGTAGGCGATGACACCGAGGGAGAATAGGTCCGAGCGTGTCGTGCAGACACCTTCGCCGCATTCCGGCGCGGCATAGTTGACGGTGGCCTGTGGGATGTTGGTGGCATAGGCGCGCGCGGTCTCCGCGGTGCCAGCAACAAAGGTGGAACCCAGGTCGATGATCTTGAGCACGCCCTGCCCGTCGATCATGATGTTGTCCGGCTTCAGATCCAGGTGCAGCATTTCCAGGCGGTGGAAGGCGCGCAATCCGGCGACGACTTGTTCTAGGTATTCGCGCGCGGTGTTGATGTGCGTCTGGGGATGGTCGTCGATCCACTGACGCAGAGTCTGACCCTCGACGTATTCCGAGATGTTGTACAGAAAGCGCCGTTTCGGGCAGTCATATTGCTTCACGACATGGCCGTTGTCGATGCGCTTGCCTACCCATTCCTCGTGCAGAAAACCTTCGAGAAAGGCCGGGTCGTCACGATAGTTGATCGACGGTGTTTTCAGGATTACCTTTCGCCGGCTCTCCTGTTGCAGCGCCAGATAGACTTCGCTGCGTTTGGAGGCATGCAATTCTCGCAGGATCTCGAAGCCATCTATCTTCATGCCCGGTGCCAGCGGCGGCGGAAATGGCAGCTCGGTGATGCGTTGCAGGATGTCGTCCTCGGTCTGCATCGGCAGCGACAACACCTTCAACAACTGCACGGTGACATTGTCGGTGCTATCGTTACGCAACGCCTCTTCCAGGATCGCATTCGCGGCGGCTTGCAGGTTGTCACCGTGTTCGCTGAGCAGTTGTTTCAGGCGGTGGTCGGTGACATGGCTGCTGATGCCGTCGGTAACGAACAGAAAAATGTCGTTTGCCTCGACCGCGAGACCACGGTAGTCGATGTCGACATGTGGATCGACGCCCATCGCGCGCGACAGGAACTCCTTGTCCTTGCCAATCCAAACGCGGTGGTCGCGGGTCAGTTGCTCCAGCGTGCCATCGCGACACAGATAGATGCGCGCGTCGCCGACATGGAACAGGTGCGCGGTGGTGGATTTGATCACCAGCCCGCTGAAGGTCGTGACCATTCCCTTGGCGCTGTCGTAGCGCTGCTGTCCCTGGGTGTAGAGCCATTGGTTCAGCGCGCCAAGCACCTTGGTCGCCGAAGTCTTCACGGTCCAACTGTCTGGCGTACTGAAGTAGTCGTTCAGGAAGCCGGTGACGCACACTTGGCTGGCTTCCTTGCCGCCTTCCGAACTGCTCATGCCGTCGGCGATTGCCGCTGCGACGCCCTTGGTCAGCAGCGTTTGTTCCTGCTCTGGCACATGCGCATCGGCGGCGTCGGCGTTTTCGGCCTTATTGCCCTTGTCGCTGACGACAGCGTAGTCGATGCGCAGTTGACTCTCGATCTTTGGCAACATCTCAGCTGACGTCAATCATCTGCACCGTGCCATCTTCCATGACCTCGGCAGTCTGGCCCTGGGGTTCTCTTAGAAACAGGAAGATGCCTGCCAGCACAACAGCCGCCATGCCACCAATGAACAAGAAGAACATCTGTGGCGAGACGAAGGACAACACGGTCAGAAACAGCAATCCACCGACATTGCCATAGGCGCCGGCCATGCCAGCGATCTGCCCGGTCATGCGGCGTTGGATCAACGGCACCATGGCGTACACCGCGCCCGAACCGCCCTTTGCGAACAGGCCGCACAACAGCGTGTTAGCGACCACTAGCGGCACCGCCCATTGCGGCGAGACCTGGCCGAGCAGGATGAAGCTAAGGGTGATGCCGGCAAACAGGATCAGCAGCGACTTGCGCCGCCCGATGCGATCGCTGAGGATGCCGCCGCCCGGCCGCGCGATCAGGTTCATTACCGGATAGATGCCGGCGAGGACACCGGCGGTAACCGGCGACAGCCCAAACATATCCGAATAAAACAGCGGCAGCATCGACACCAGCGCCAATTCCGAGCCGAAGGTGACCAGATAAGCCAGATCCAACACCGCAACTTGTTTGAAGTCGTAGCGGAACATCTCCGCCACCGGCTTATGGAAGATCTCTTTGTTGACTTGAAAGATATGGAACGCCTGCCACAGATAAACCCCAGCGATGATCGCGTAGAATATCCAACTCAGGCTGTTGTCCAGCCAACCGAGGTTCGCCGGCGACAGCTTCCAAACCAGCAGCGCCAGCGCGGCGTAGATCGGCAGGCTCATGAACAGATAGAGCAACAGATCGCCCTTGCTGGTAACCTCCATCGCGCCCATCTTCTTCGGCTTGAAGTAGGTTGAGCCCTTGGGGGTATTCGAGACACTGAAGTAATAGAAGATACCGTAGGCGATTGCGATCACGCCGGTGATGCCGATCGCGTAGCGCCAACCGTTCTCTCCGCCGAACCACAGCGCGATCGCCGGCAACAGCATCGCCGACGCGGCCGAGCCGAAGTTTCCCCAACCGCCGTAGATGCCCTGCGCAACACCGGTCTGGCGCGCCGGAAACCATTCGCCGATCATGCGGATACCGACGACGAAACCGGCGCCGACGAAACCGAGCAAAAAGCGCGTGATCGCCAGTTCGGTGAAGCTGTCGGCCAACGCGAACGGCAGGCACAGCAGACCCGAAAGGACCAAAATACCAGAGAACATCAATCGCGGACCGAGTCGGTCCACGAGCATGCCGACCAAGATACGCGCCGGAATCGTCAACGCGACATTCATGATCAGGATCACTTTCACCTGCTGATCGCTGAGTCCAAAGGAATCACGAATGATCCCCATCAGCGGCGCGTGGTTGAACCACACCATGAAACTAAGGAAGAACGCGATCCAGGTCAGATGCAGGATGCGTGTTTTTCCGCTGAATGAGAACAGTTTGAGTTTTTCACTCATGAAATCGTACTCCTGAAACGAAAATGATGATCCCCCGATAGGGATGTCAATAAAAATCTTGCAATTTTCGTGCCATCAACGAAATGCTGATCATCATACCATCCCATTATATGTAGCCACGGCCAGTCGAACCTCGAACTCTAGCCCGGATTTCCCAGTTCCTTTATTTTCAACAACTTGCAGTCATCGAAAATGGCGATACATCCCTGTACCACGCACAGGCCGTTGAAAAATGGCATTTTTCAACGGCCTGTGCGCGTGCGCGCCATTTCATTCCTGGCAAGGCGCGAGGAGACCGCGGGGTCACTCCCCGCAACGGGCAACGCTACCAGGAGCAGAAGGGGACACGCGATAATTCCAACGTTCGACTGCCCGTGGCTATAAGCTGCTTATTGCACAGAATCAGGGCGTCTCCGGGAACGCTTGCCCGACCGTGGTGCTCGTGGGTCAGGTAGCGCCACAGCCTTTGACAACCACCCTCGTTCGCTATCCACCCACTGGGTCACCAAGCATTGCTCAACCAGGGCCATCAAGTGATGCCGAGACAGCGGACTTGACGCTCAAAGGCCTCCGGATGCCACTCCGCGAGACGGCGCGCAGGTGAAGCCTGAGGGTCCATGATGCCTTCCGTTTAAGTTCTTTGATCAGGAATGTCTCGCAGTTCGCCTTGCTTGCGCAAACCCGAACCAATCCCGGCACTCTCATATTTAACCATGCGCCGCGCAGTCTCCGCTCAGCGGGCACACCGAGCACGTTTTGCTACCCTGCCGCCATGGGCGACAAAGCCATCATCGGCAAGGACATCCTGAAACAATTCACCCTCGGCTTCGCCAATCTGATCTTCCACCTGGACATGACCCGGATCCCGACCACCTGGAACTGCTGGACACCGAGAGTCAACGTACCGAGGACCGTCACACCGACTTCCTCGCCCGGGTGCGCTCACGCCATGACGGCCGGTCCCTTCCTGCTGCACATCGAAGTCCAGAACGACAATGTCGTAAACTCCATCGTAACGCGCCTGAAGGCGCTGACGCGTCGATGAAAAGCAGTTCCGCCGCTATTTCGACATGCTGGAAGTGCTGTCCATCAACCGGGAACTGAAAGACGAGATGAAGGAGGCCGAAAACATGCTGCGTGAAATCGATCGCACCCAGTTGCCTTCTATGATCTGGGGGTTGAGAAAGGGACCGAGAAGGGCCGTACCAAAGGTCGTCTCGTCGTGGCCCGTAATCTGATCCAACTGGGTC
>JALSSX010000077.1 GCA_026984055.1 Sedimenticola sp.
GATCACCGGCATGCACCTCGCCGATGAAATGTCCGCGGATGCGCCCCTGCTTGTCGGCGATATAGAAGCTCGGCCAGTAGCGATTACCCATTTTCTTCCAATAGGCAAAATCGTTGTCCAGCATGATCGGATGATCGAGTCCATATCGGCGCGCTTTCTGGCGCACGGCCTCGGCATCCCGCTCATGCTCGAACTCGGGAGAATGGATGCCGATCACCCGCAGACCCTGCCGGGCATAACGCGCCTCCAGATCGTTCAACCACGGAAAGCTGCGGTAGCAGTTCCAGCAATCGAAAGTCCAAAAATCGATCAACACGACCTGGCCTTTCAGGTCGGCGAGTCGCAGCGGCGTAGAGTTTATCCAGGCGCGTTCGGTATCCATCGTGAACTCAGGCAATCTGTCCGGCCAATCGTTAGCAAAGGCGAGACTCCACAGGGTGAGCAGTACAGCGGCAATCAGCTTGTTCATCGGCATTCAATGCTTTCGGTGCAACACCGATACAGACCGTGCCACCCGGCCTGTCATTTCCAATCGTAACTACTCAGCAAGTAGGAAAATCATGCTGTAACTGCTCAGCTCACCGCTGAAATATGTCAGATCAAGGCGGGAAATGTGAGTTTACAGGTGTAAATGACCATTTTCCAACGCAGAGATGGCGCATTTCAGTGGTGAGCTGAGTAGTTACTTCCAATCTTTCTTTCGGCCCGCGCCCCAGGCAGTAGACAGAACCTGAACGAATATTGAGCCAGCGCAACGATTCCCGACAAATCGACGTGTATAGTGAGTGCGTCAAACTTGGTTTTACGAAAGGTTTATCGACACGGTTCCAGCAAACGATGAAACCGGTTGCGGTAATATTTCACGCGGCCGCCAGGAACGGCTATCATGCGCAGAATCGGATTCCGCGAGCGTTTCAGGGATCGGGGCCGAGATCCAAGGCCAGTTGAACATCGTTATCAGTGCGCATGTCCTTTCGCTCCCGGCAAGTGCGAAAAGGCCGTAGGCAACACCGAGCGACACACCGCTGCGGATGAAAGCAGACGTGCGATCATTCCAACGTTTGGCCGACCGTAGCCATGATGTCACGGCAACCATACGAATGCGCCATGCAGGCGGGAATCCACCAATGGAAAACAGGCGTCATGACCACGAGCGAATCACAGAAAAATCTGTATAAATACTATATGGAACCCCAGGTCGCGAACGAGGCGACGCGCAAGACCCTGGTGCTGGTACTGGCCGGAGGCGAGGGTTCCCGTCTGAAACATCTGACCAAATGGCGAGCCAAGCCGGCGGTGCCGTTCGGCGGCAAGTACCGCATCATCGATTTTGCGTTATCCAACTGCATCAACTCCGGGATGCGCCGCATCGGCATCCTGACGCAGTACAAATCGCATTCGCTGATTCGTCATCTGCAACGCGCATGGGGGTTTCTGCGCGCCGAAATCGGCGAATTCGTCGAGATCATCCCGGCGCAACAGCGATTGAAACGCGAGTGGTATCTGGGCACGGCCGACGCCATCTATCAGAATCTGGACATCATCTACCGACACGAACCTGAGTATGTGATGGTGCTCGGTGGCGACCACATCTATACGATGGACTATTCCAAGATGCTCGCCCACCATATCCATACCCAGGCCGATCTGACCATCGGCTGTATCGAGGCATCGCTGGACGAAGCCCGCGATTTTGGCGTGATGTCGGTCGACGACGAGTTACGCATCACCAAGTTCACCGAGAAGCCGGCCAATCCAGAACCCATGCCGGGCAAGCCGGATACCGCGTTGGCCTCAATGGGGATCTATATCTTCTCGACCGCATTCTTGTACAACGCACTGATCGGCGATGCCGAGGACGAATTATCCGAACACGATTTCGGAAAGAACATCATTCCGAACAGCATCGAGAAATTCAAGGCGGTGGCCTACCCTTTTCTCACCGACGAAGGCAAGCCGGCCTATTGGCGCGATGTCGGCACGGTGGATTCCTACTGGAAAGCCAACATGGAGTTGTGCGCGATCCGTCCAGAGCTGGATCTGTACCGGCGGGACTGGCCGATCTGGACCTATCAGAGCCAGAGTCCGCCGGCAAAGTTCGTCTTCGACGACGAAGGCCGGCGCGGCGAGGCCATCGATTCACTGACCGCCGGTGGCTGCATCATCGCCGGTGCGCGGGTAAAGCGTTCGGTGATCTTCTTCTCGACGCATATCGAGACCTACAGCTATGTGAAGGACAGCGTGGTGTTGCCAAAGGTGCGCATCGGTCGCAACTGCGTGATCAACCGGGCTGTCATCGACAAGGGCACGGTGATTCCGGATGGCATGGAGATCGGCATCGACCTGGAAGAGGACCGCAAGCGCTTTCTGGTCACCGAAGGTGGTATCGTGCTGGTGACACCGGGCATGCTGAATCAGCGGTTGCATTTCGAACGCTGACACGCCGCCCGGCTCACGCTGGAAGACAACATGACGAAACCGGGGAATCACACCACCGGCTTCTCTTCTGGAACGCCGTGTGAACAGGTGCCTCCCGAACCCCAAACGAGCGCAAAGGCCTCAAATGAACAAGAAACTCAATGTCGTTCTGTGCTGGCACATGCACCAGCCATGGTATCGCGAAACCCTCGATGGACCCTACCGCCTACCCTGGGCGTACCTGCATGCGCTGAAGGACTATACCGACATGGCGGCACATCTGGAGGCCCGCCCGCGCATGCGCGCGGTGGTGAATTTCGCCCCGGTATTGCTGGAACAGATCGACGATTACGATCGCCAGTTGCAGGCCTGGCTGAAGAACGGCCAGGTATTCGACGATCCCTTGCTGAACCAACTTTCTGGCGCGATTCCAATCGCTGAGGACATTGCCGCGCGCAAGAAACTGGTGATGGATTGCTCACGCGCGCATGCGCCGCGCATGATCGACCCTTATCCAGCCTTCGCGGAACTGCTCGGCTGGACAAAGCGCGAGCACGGCATCGACGAAGCGCTATTGGGTTTTCTGAACGATCAGTATTTTCTCGATTTACTGACCTGGTATCACCTGTCCTGGCTGGGCCACTCACTGAAACAGACGGATACCGCGCGGTGTCTGATGGAAAAGGCGCGGCACTTCGATGCCGACGACCGACGCGCGCTGCTGCAACTGTTTGCCGATGCCTTCTCCGATCTGATCGCGCGTTACCGCAAACTGCACGAAAGCGGCCAGATCGAAATATCCATGTCGCCCTATGGGCATCCTATCGTACCGTTGCTGTTGGATTTCGATTCCATGCATTGCGCGCTGCCTGATTCCCCTTCCCCCGAGGCGAGTGGTTACCCCGGTGGCGGCAAACGCGCCTGTTGGCATATCGAACACGGCCTGCGGGTCTTCGAGGATCATTTCGGCTTTCGTCCAGTAGGCATATGGCTATCCGAGGGCGGCGTCAGCGAAGAGGCAGTGAAACTGATCGAGGAATACGACTTTCGCTGGACAGCCTCCGGCGAGGGCGTGTGGCACAACAGTTGTTATCTGTCGAACTTCGGCGAGGGTCAGCTACATTCCCGACGCACCCTGTTCAAGTCGCATCATCTGCCCGATCAGGAATGCCGGCTGTTCTTCCGTGACGATGGACTTTCCGACCTGATCGGCTTTGAGTATCACGGCTGGGAGGCAGACAAGGCAGCCGTCGATTTCGTCGGAAACCTGGAAAACATCGCCGATTTTCTCGCCGATTCACCCGCCGATCATGTTGTCAGCATCATCCTCGACGGGGAAAACGCCTGGGAACACTACCCGGACAACGGCCATGCCTTTCTCCAGTCGCTGTACCGGCATCTGACACACAGCGAACGCCTCAAGCTGACGACCTTCGCCGAAGCCGCGATCGGTACCACCGGGCTGGAACTACCGCATCTGTGCGCCGGCAGTTGGGTGTATGGCTCGTTCTCGACATGGATCGGCAACCCGGACAAGAACCGCGCCTGGGATCGCCTTGTTGAAGCCAAGTCGGCATATGACACCCACATCGACACGCTGCCCGACGCGAAACGCAAAGCCGCCGAGCAGCAGTTGGCAATCTGCGAGGGTTCCGACTGGTTCTGGTGGTTCGGCGATTACAATCCCTCCGACAGCGTGCGCGATTTCGACGAGCTGTACCGCCAGCAATTGAAG
>JALSSX010000078.1 GCA_026984055.1 Sedimenticola sp.
GAGATATTGAATACCGACGCGGAATGCTATGGTGGCACCAACCAGGGCAATCACGGTGTCGCGCCCGCCGAGGATATCCCGTGGATGGGATTCGAACATTCCATCGAACTTACCCTGCCACCACTCGGCGCCCTATTCCTGAAACCAGAAGTACCGGACTCATGAAAATACTTTTCGCCACCAGCGAGGCCTATCCGCTGATCAAGACCGGCGGACTCGGCGATGTCGCCGAGAGCCTGCCCCGCGCATTGTCGGCGCACGGACTGGACGCGCGCATCGTCCTGCCCGCCTACCGCCGCGTGCTGGAACAGCTCACCGAACCGCGCATCCTCGGCTGGCTGGATATCGCCACCGCCGCCGGTCCCCAGGTGGTACGCGTGCTCGAAGCCTCGCACCCGGCGTTCAGCGCATCCTTGTTCCTGATCGACGCACCCGCCCTGTTCGACCGCGATGGCGGCCCCTACCAGCACCCGGACGGCTACGACTGGCCGGACAACGCCGAACGTTTCACGGTATTTTCGCGGGCCGTCGCGCAACTGGCCGACGATCGCCTGGGCATTGGCTGGCGCGCCGATCTGGTACATGCCAACGACTGGCAGACCGGCTTGGTGCCCGCTTATCTCAGCCAGCTCGAACGCCCGCCGCGCAGCGTCTTCACAATCCACAATATCGCCTATGACTGCCAATTCGACATGGCTACCTTCAGCCACCTACAGATGCCGCATAGCTGGTGGTCGATGCATCTCGGCGAGTTCTATGGTCGTTTCTCGATGCTGAAGGCCGGGCTGGTATTCAGCGATGTGGTCACCACGGTAAGCCCGACCTATGCCGAGGAGATCTGCACACCAGCCTACGGCTATGGCTATGCGGCCGTATTGCAGACCAATTGCGACAAATTGCATGGCATCCTGAACGGTATCGACGCGGAAACCTGGAACCCGCGCACCGATCCCCTGCTGGTGGCCCATTACCAGCGCAAAAGCCCGATCCGCCCGGCCAAGAAGAAGAATCGCAAGGCTCTGCTGCAAACCATGGGTGCCGGCAAGACAGCCATCGACGCAAGCGTTCCGCTGCTGGGTTTCATCGGCCGTCTGGTGGATCAGAAAGGCGTCGACCTGCTGGCCGACACCATCCCCGTGGTGTTCGAAAACCATGATGTCCAATTCGTGATCATCGGCACGGGCCACACCCATCTGGAACAACGCCTGAGCCTGCTGGCGCAACACTATCCCGACCGACTGTTTCTGCATCTCGGCTACGACGAGCCTCTCGCCCATCTGCTCGAAGCCGGCTCCGACATGTTCGTGATGCCATCACGCTACGAGCCATGCGGCCTCAATCAAATGTATTCGATGCACTACGGGACGCCACCCATCGTCCACACCACCGGCGGGCTGGCCGATACCGTGGTCGATGCCAGCGCCGAGAACCTACGCAATGGCAGCGCCACCGGCTTTGTCTTCGAATACCCGGAGGTTCAGGATCTAAGTACCGCGATCAGCCGCGCGCTCGCGCTGCATGCCGATCCCAAGGCCTGGATGGCGCTGATGAAGACGGGAATGAAGCAGGACTTCAGTTGGGAAAGAAGCGCCAGCGAGTACATTCGTCTGTATCGCGCGCCAGATTCAGCGGCTGACGGCAACGCGGCTGACGGCAACAACGCCTGAAACAATCCCGATTATTGGCCCGCCACCTCGCGACGTACGCCGGTGAGAAATCCGGGCTAGCAGGCCGTTGAAAAATGGCATTTTTCAACGGCCTGTGTACGGTACAGGGAGGTACCACCCTTTTCGATGACGGCAAGTCATTGAAAATGGAGGAACCGGGAAATCGCATTTTCCGGTTCTGTCGTTGAAAAAGTCCATGGAAGGACTTTTCCAACATCCTGCTAGGCGGGCCGAAATCCATTATACTCTCCCCCCTCTCAACGTTATCCCGTACTGACTATGCCCGAACAGTTCCAAAGCAATATCTGCAACCTGCCCGAGATGCAGCCCCTGTCCGCCGAGCCCGAAATGCTTGCGAAAGACTTCCAGCGCTATCTGGACTACCACCTCGGCCGTTTTATCGGTTGCGACTGCTTCTACCTGTATGAGGCCCTCGCCTATACCGTTCGCGACCGTCTCATGCCGGCATGGCGCAATACCTGGATCGATTACCAGAAATCCGGCACCCGCCGCGGCTACTACCTGTCAATGGAATACCTGATCGGTCGTTCGCTGGGCAATCATCTGCTGAACATGGATATCGAGGGACCAGTGGCGGCGGCGATGAAATGCTTCGCCCTGGAGCTGGAGGGCGTCGCCAGCCGCGAACCGGATGCCGGCCTCGGCAACGGCGGCCTCGGACGTCTCGCGGCCTGCTTCATGGACAGTTGCGCGACCCTCCGCCTGCCAGTCACCGGCTACGGACTACGCTATGAATACGGCATGTTTCGCCAGCACATCGAGAACGGCTACCAAGTCGAAGAGCCGGACCACTGGCTGCGCGACGGCCATCCGTGGGAACTGGAGCGTTCCGAGTTCACGCAAACCGTCCGTTTCGGCGGCCATACGGAACACTATACCGACGATCAAGGCAAGCCACGCACCCGCTGGGTGAACACCCAGGATGTGCTGGCGGTGCCCTACGACGTGCCGGTGTCCGGCTATGACAACAAGATCGTCAACACCTTGCGCCTATGGAAGTCCACCGCAACCGATGAGTTCAATCTGGACGAGTTCAACGCCGGCGATTATGCCGAATCCATGGCGGCCAAGAACCAAGCCGAGAACATCACCATGGTGCTGTATCCGAACGACAGCTCCGAGAACGGCAAGGAATTGCGCCTGCGCCAGCAACATTTTCTCAGTTCTGCCAGCTTGCAAGACGTATTCCGCCAATGGGGCGACGCGCCGCTGGAGGATTTCGCCAAATGCAATGTCTTCCAATTGAACGACACCCACCCAAGCATCGCGGTCGCCGAGCTGATGCGCATCCTGCTCGACGAGAAGGGGTTGGAATGGGATGCCGCCTGGGAGATCACCCGCAACTGCATGGCCTACACCAACCATACCCTGCTACCGGAAGCGCTGGAGCGCTGGCCGGTCAGACTGTTCGAACGTCTGTTGCCGCGCATTCTTGAAATCATCTATGAGATCAATGCCCGCTTCCTGACGCAGGTGCGGCAGAAATGGCCCGGCGATGTCGATCGCGTGCAGCGCATGTCGTTGATCGAAGATGGTCCGGAACCCATGATCCGCATGGCTTGGCTGGCGATCGTCGGCAGCTTCTCCGTGAACGGGGTCGCCGCATTGCATTCCGAGCTGTTGAAGAACGGTCTGTTCCACGATTTCCACGAGCTGTGGCCAGGGAAGTTCAACAACAAGACCAATGGCGTGACGCCGAGGCGCTGGCTGGCCAGCGCCAATCCCGGACTCAGCGCGCTGATCAGCGAGACCATCGGCGATGCCTGGAAGGCCGACCTCGCCCAATTGGAAAGACTCAAGCCTTTTGCGGACAATGGTGACAACCGCTTCCGCCAGCGTTGGCGCGAGCTGCGCATTGAGAACAAGCAGCGTCTGGCGAAGCTGGTCAGTGACCAGTGCAGCGTGGAATTCGACCCACGCAGCCTGTTCGATATCCAGGTCAAACGCATCCATGAGTACAAGCGCCAATTGCTCAACGCCTTGCACGTCATCCATCTGTACAATCGTATCAAGCGTGGCGACACCGACAATTGGGTGAATCGCTGCGTATTGATCGGCGGCAAGGCCGCACCGGGCTACTTGCGCGCGAAATCGATCATCAAGCTGGTGAACAATATCGCCAGCGTGGTGAACAGTGACCCGGATGTCGGGAATCGCCTGAAAGTCGCTTTTCTACCCGACTACTCGGTGTCCAGCATGATGGATATCTGCCCCGCCGCCGACCTCTCGGAGCAGATTTCGACCGCCGGCAAGGAGGCATCCGGCACTGGTAATATGAAGTTCATGATGAATGGCGCCTTGACCATCGGCACCTATGACGGCGCGAATATCGAGATCATGGAAGCCGCCGGGGAAGACAACTTCTTCCTGTTCGGCCTGCGCGCCGAAGAGGTCGCCGAGTTGCGCCACCACTACCATCCGCAGGCCTATATCGACGCGGATACGGATCTACAAGGGGT
>JALSSX010000079.1 GCA_026984055.1 Sedimenticola sp.
TGTCGGGCAGCCCTTCAAACAAACCGGGTCATCGCAATGGTTGCAGGCCATCGAGATATTCAAGCGCTGAAAAGCCGGATAACTGCCGCCTTCGATATAGCCGACCGAACGAAACGCCAGATGCGGCGGCAGATCGTTCTTCTCGGAACAGGCCGCCTCGCAGGCATGGCAAGCGATGCAGGCATCGGCATTGAAATAGAAGCCGTGCTGCTTGTAGCGGTTCGGGTTGTCCGAGACCGACGCATCGCCGTTGATGTTCAGGCTCTGGCCGCGTAGCGCGTTACCGTCCGGCACCGTCTCGATCCGCTTGCCATAACGGTTGGTCTTCGGGTGCTCGGCCTTTGGCACCCAGGCATAGTCGCGTTCTTTCGGTCTTGGGGTAAACATGGTTTCTCTGATGATCCGGCAAATACAGGATGATGTTCGGCAGCGAATGCGGACGCGACCAGCAGCCATCCTGGTGACTTTCTGGCGCAATATGCCAAGCGATACCATGACCGCCTCGCGCCCCGCCAGAAATGAAATGGCACCCACCCTAGCCCGGATTTCTCACCCGTTCACTACCGCGACCGCCCAATGCGGCGCGCTGTTTGGCTGAAAATCCACGGAACCGATTAACTACACTTATCATGCTCATCAAATAGCGCGGCTATTCTCCTCGCATGACAAGCACATTTGATACGATCCCGTGAATTTTCGCTTCAAACGGCTAAGGCCGACAGACTCCTAGCAGGCCGTTGAAAATGGCGGTACCTCCCTGTACCGCGCACAGGCCGTTAAAAAATGGCATTTTTCAACATCCTGCTAGAATCCGACGCTAGGCTATCCATGACGATATCTCGGGATGACGCCGTTGTCGGACTCGGTCCAACCCACAAGAAAGGTATCAATAGGCTCGCGCGGCCTTGTTGCGAACCGCAGCGGCCTTCTGGTCGGCAATCTTCTCGACCTTCACCGCGCTCTGCTTGTAGGCTGGCTGGCGGGAATAGGGATCGAGCAGGCCGAGCGACAGACGGTTCACGCAGTCGTGGTAATGAAACGGCACGAACACCATGTCCGGCGCCATGCGCTGGGTGGTCTGCACCATTACGATGGCGTCTCCACGCCGCGATACCAGGCGCGCGTATTCGCCATGCTTGATACCCAGCCTGGCGGCCGCGTCGGGGTTCATCTCCATGTACGGAGTTGGGCTGAATTTGTTCTGGTTGCCGACCTTGCCAGTGCGCGTGCGGGTATGGAAGTGTTCCACCACGCGTCCCGAGTTAAGCCAGAATGGGTATTCCTCATCCGGCTTCTCGTTGTTGTCGACGAACGCCAGCGGGATCAGCTTGGCCTTGCCATCCGGATAGGCGAAACGCCCGTCGGTGTACAAGCGCTGGGTGCCCTGACTGGAATCCTCGCCGGCCCACTCGCTGGACTCGTCGGAACAAGGCCATTGCAGGCCACGATGCTTCTCCAGTTTTTCGTAGGTCATGCCGGAATAGTCCAGCATGCGCCCGCGCGACAGGTTGCGCAGCTCCTCGAAGACCTGCTCCGCCTTCTCCGGAAACTCCATCTTACGCCCTTGTTCGAAACGCTTGGCCATCTGGTTGAACACCCACAGATCCGCCTTGGAATCTCCCGGCGGCTGGGTGACGTTGGTGATCAGGTTCACGCGACGCTCGGTATTCGTCATGCAGCCTTCCTTCTCGGCCCACAGTGCCGACGGTAGGAAGACGTGACTGTATTCGTTGGTCTCGACATCACGATAAGCATCCTGCACGACGAGGAACTCCAGCTTCTCCAGCGTCTTGCGGATGCGCAGGGTGTTCGGCATCGAGGTCATCGGATTGGTCGCGATCAACCACAACCCCTTGATCTGGCCGGTCTCGATGGCGGGCAGGATGTCGGTCATGAACAGGCCGCGTTTCCTCGGCAGAAAACCGGGGTCGATGCCCCAGAATGTGGCGATCTCCTCGCGGTCGCCATCGTTCTCCAGATAGCGGTAACCCGGCAGGCCGGAGGCCGATGACCATTCGCGCGTGCCCATGGCGTTGCATTGACCTGTGATCGACAGACTGGAAGCGCCAGGCCGGCCGATATTGCCAGTGATAAGGTTCAGGTTGTTGATCGCGACCACGCCATCGGAGCCATGCGTCGACTGGTTGATGCCCATGGTCCAGATGGTCATCGCAGCCCTTGCCTTGGCGTAGGTGCGCGCGACATTGCGGATGGTGTCCTCGTCGATGCCGCAGATCCGCGATGCGGTACAAGGATCCCAGTTTTCAATCTCGGCGGCGAAGGCGTTGAAGCCGGTGGTGTGCGCGCGGATATACTCCATATCCGCAAGGTTTTCCTTCAGAATCACATGCGCCAACGCATTCAGTAATACCACATCGGTACCGGGCGTGACGGCCAGGTGCACATCGGCGTTCTGCGCCAGCATGGTGACACGCGGATCGACGACGATCAGCGGAAAATGTCTTTTCTCGCGTTCCTCGCGCATGCGCCAATAGATCACTGGATGCTGTTCCGGCAGATTGGAACCGATCGCGAGCAGGCAGTCAGTATGCATGAAGTCCTCGTAGCACCCCGGTGGGCCGTCGGAGCCGAAGGAACGCTTGTAGCCGGACACCGCCGAGGCCATGCACAACGTGGTGTTGCCATCGTAGTTGTTGGTGCCGATGACGCCGCGCGCAAGCTTGCCCAGGGTATAGAACTCCTCGGTCATGATCTGACCGGTGGAGACGATCGAGAAGGCATCCCGACCGTGTTCGGTCTGGATGCGCTTGATTTCGTCAGCAACATGATCCAGCGCCACATCCCATGTGGTTTCCTTGAACGCGTCCCAACGGTGCTTGCGCATCAGGGGTTTATCACCCCGCCCGCCGCTGGTGAACAGCTTGTCTTCGAAGATGCCCTTGATGCACAGCTTGCCGCGATTCACATCGGCATCCGCGACACCGCGCGAGGCTACCGGCACCCCGTTCTTGTCCAGGCCGACCTCGATGGAGCAGCCGGTGGAGCAATAGCCACAGGTGGCATATTTCCATTCGACCGCGCCCTTGTCGGCGAGCTTGATCGGATTCTTCTTGTGACGACCGAAAAGCATGGCTTGTTTCCAGGAATTGATCAGGTGTTCAGACTTTGATGGAACAGCGCCTTGTGGACGTCGCCAAGACTCAGCATACCCACCAGCTTGTCGCCCTCGGCGACCGGGATGCGGCGAAAACGATTCATCGCCATGTAGACCGCCGCGCGCAGTATTGGCATGTCTGGCGAGACGGTCTTCGCGCCGTGCGCCATCAGATCGTCGACGGTCTTGTCCATCAACGCCTTGTAGTCGTTGGCGGCATCGTCGAAATCCAGGTTGGCCAGCCCCTGCATGGTTTCCTCTATGCTCGGGAACAGGCGGCTCAAGACATCCTTCTCGGCAATGATGCCGACCAGCTTGCCGTTGTCGTCGACCACCGGCAAGCCACTGTAGCGGTACAGGCACATCAGCGAAACGACTTCCTTGATCGGGGTTTCCGGGGTTACTGTGCGCACGCCCGTGGACATGATGTCTTTGACTATTTTGTTACTCATGGTGTCTCCTCCAACTTCATAGGGACGCCAACGGAATGCCGGCGTGAACCTGCCTTTATAACCGCGCGGACCCGGCTTTTCAAACCATCCTGGAGAACGGCCTGATATAGGTCAAGACAGTCGATAGCCACGGCCAGGCGCACTGCGATAGCTCCAAGATTCGGCTGGCCGTGGTTATCACGCTCATGCGGGAAACGACGCCCCGCCATCGAAAATGGCGGTACATCCCTGTACCGTACACAGGCCGTTGAAAATGCCATTTTCAACGGCCTGCTATGGGTAAATCGCAGGCAAGCGACAGGGAATCTTCACGTCAACAAGCCCGACTGCTGTTTTTCAGATCGACATAGACGATGCCCCCATCCACCTTCGCCGGGAAGGTATTGGTGCAGCCCTCGTCCGGCCCCAGTGCCTCGCCGCTGGACAGGTCGATTTTCCAGTTGTGCAGCGGACAGGTCACCGCGTTGCCATGCACGATGCCTTCCGACAACGGTCCGGCCTTGTGCGGGCAGGCGTTCTTCACCGCGAAGACCTCGTCGGCAGCGGTGCGGAACACCGCGATCTCCATCGTATCGGTCGTGATCACGCGCGAACCCAGTTGGGGTATCTGATCGAGCGGGGTAATTTCAGTCCAGTTACTCATCTCAATAACACCTGCTTATTGGCTGACGACTTCCAGCGGCATGAATTCATGCGCCTCGGCGCCCTCGGCGCGTTGCTTCCACGGGTCGATCTGGGAGAATTTCTGACCGAACTTGAAGCGCTCGTACAGCGCCTTGCGCCCGGCCTCGTCATCGAGAATGCGTGATTTGATATAACCCAGGCTGACGCGCTCCACCCAGGGCGCGGTACGTTCCAGATAGTGCGCTTCCTCTCGATACAGCTGGGTGAAAGCGCCGCAGTATTCCAGCACATCCTCCTCGGTATCGACCTTGCACAGCAGATCGGTGACGCGCACCTTGATGCCGCCATTGCCGCCGATGTGCAATTCGTAACCAGAATCGACACACACCACGCCGAAGTCTTTGATCGTGGCCTCGGCGCAGTTGCGCGGGCAACCGGACACCGCCAGCTTGAACTTGTGCGGCATCCAGGAACCCCAGGTCAGCTCTTCCAACTTGACGCCCAGGCCGGTGGAATTCTGCGTGCCAAAGCGGCACCAAGTCTTGCCGGCACAGGTCTTCACGGTACGCATTGCCTTGCCATAGGCATGGCCAGAGACAAAACCGGCATCGGACAGATCCTTCCACACTGTCGGCAGATCTTGCTTCTTGATACCGAACAGGTCGATGCGCTGGCCACCGGTAACCTTCATCTCGGGCACATCGTATCTCTCGACGACATCGGCAATCGCACGCAGATCGCTGGGTGTGCATAGTCCGCCGAACATGCGCGGCACCACCGAATAGGTGCCATCCTTCTGGATGTTGCCGTGTGCGCGCTCGTTGATGAAACGCGACTGCATGTCGTCCTGGTAATCCGCCGGCCAGTTCGCCAGCAGGTAATAGTTCAGCGCCGGGCGGCAGGTCGCGCAGCCATCCGGGGTCTTCCAGGCGAGGAAATCGAACACCGTGCGCATATCCTTCAGCTCATGTTCCTTGATCGCCTTGATTATGTCTTCGTGGCTATGCTCGGTGCAGGCGCAGATCGCTTTCTTGCTCGGCGCGGCATCGTAGCCCTCGCCGACGGTGTTCGCCAGCAGCGCTTCGACCAGGCCGGCGCAGGACCCACACGAACTGGCCGCCTTGGTGTGCGCCTTCACATCGTCCAGGGTGAACAATCCCTTGGTCTGGATCGCATCGACGATCTCGCCCTTGCAAACGCCGTTGCAGCCACAGATCTCGGCATCGTCGCTGAGCGACAGCACGCGCGCCGTGTCGCCATGGCCGGCGTCGCCGACATCATGCTGACCGAACAGAATGGTGGAGCGGAAATCGGCGATATCGGTGCCTTCGCGCAACAATTGAAAATACCAAGTGCCATCCATGGTGTCGCCATACATCACCGCGCCCTTGATACGGTTATCACGGATCACCAACTTCTTGTAGACGCCCTGCGCCGGATCCTGCAACACCAGGGTTTCGTCGCCTTCCTGTTCGTTGAACTCGCCAGCGGAGAACAGATCGATACCGGTGACCTTCAGCTTGGTCGAGGTCACCGAACCTTCATAGCGCGCGATGCCAATCCGCGCCAGATGGTTGGCCGCGACCTTGCCCTGTTCGAACAGCGGCGCCACCAGGCCATAGCAGACACCGCGATGCTGCACGCATTCGCCGACAGCATAGACGCGCGGATCGAAAGTCTGCATGGTGTCGTTGACGACGATGCCGCGCTCGCAATGGATGCCGGCCTGTTGCGCCAACTCGATATTCGGCTGGATGCCGACCGCCATCACCACCAAGTCGGCCTCGACCTCGGAACCATCGGCGAACTTCACGCCGCTGACGCGATCGGCTCCAACGATCTCCGCAGTGGACGCTTGCATCAAAAACTTCATGCCGCGCGCTTCCAGCGATGCCTTCAGCATCTCGGCGGCGGGATGGTCGAGCTGGCGTTCCATCAGAATGTCCATCAAATGCACGATGGTCACATCCATGCCGTTCTTCATCAGGCCGTTCGCAGCTTCCAGGCCGAGCAGGCCGCCACCGATGACGACCGCCTTCTTATACTGTTTCGCTGCTTCGAGCATCTTGTCGACATCGGCGATGTCACGAAAGCCCAGCACGCCAGTCTTGTCCGCGCCCGGCACCGGGATGATGAAAGGGTTCGACCCCGTGGCCAGCAGCAGGCGATCGTACTCGACCTCCAGACCAGACTCGGCCTTCAGCTTGCGCGCGGCGCGATCGATGGCAACCACCGCGTCGCCAGTATGTAGGGTGATACCGTTTTCCGCATACCATTCGCGACTGTTCAGAATGATGTCGTCGATGGTTTTCTCACCAGCCAGCACCGGCGACAGCATGATGCGATTGTAATTCGGATGCGGCTCGGCGCCGAACACCGTTATCTCATAGTGCTCGGGATCATATTTCAGCAATTCCTCCAGCGTGCGCACGCCAGCCATGCCGTTTCCCACCAGTACCAAACGTTCTTTCATGACCTAACCTCGGATTCAGCCCGTATCGCGCGGCGAACGAGCCACGCGCGAATGTTCAATTACCCGGATTATAAAGCAAAACTCGTGCCATAATATATTTATCAAGCAATATCATTGGCTTGCCAAATTCCCACAAACAGAAAAAGGTAGCAAAACCGCACTTTACCCAGTACCGGCGCACCACCCCGGTGCGCACTGCTGAGCCAATCTGGTTCATTAAGTCATTATATTCTAATTCAGAAATGCGCGGTATCGCGAATGCCCCCCCGCATAGGATGCCTGCCCGTTCGGATTTAGCAGGCCGTTGAAAAATACCATTTTTCAACGGCCTGCTAAGAGGATCTCGAAAAAGTTGTTTTAGCCACGCCCAGCCAAGCACCGGAGTGATCGCACGCGCACTGAAGCGCCTTGGCTGTGTTGCCCATCGACCCTATGACCTCTCCTCAACAAGGGCACGCACGCTAACATCCGGCGCTCGCCTGGCCGTGACTATACCGGCCTACTTGCCTGAAACCTCATCAGTGGCCTCGATGGCGCGCTCGATACGCGTGTCGGATGCCGGGTGCGAGGAGAACACGCTGTGATCCGATGAACTGATTTTCTTCAGCTTCTTCTGCGCATCCGCCGCCGCGTATGGGTTCCTGTGGATTTTCTTCAGCAGGTGAACGCCATAGGCATCGGCGTCCAGTTCGTCGGCCTGCGAGAACTGTGCATTCAGATAGGCCTCACCCAGGTCACCGAACGCGCCGGCAACCGCCGCGCTGGCGCCACCGCCGGCGGACAGGCCCAGCTTGGCCGCGTTGGTCAGATACTGTTTGCGATACCGCTTCAATGCGTGTTCGTGGGCAACATGACCGATCTCGTGACCGATGACGGCCAGGAGCTCATCGTCATTCATGATGTCCATCAAGCCTGAATACACGCGCACCGTGCCATCCGGCATGGCAAACGCATTGATCTTGTCCGACAGATAAACCTTGTAGTTCAGCTTTTATCCATCGTAACGGTGCAGATTTCTGGTCAGGCGATTGAGGCGTTTGGTGTACTTGCTGGACGCGGGAGCCACCTTGGCTTCCTTGTCCATTTCCTTGGCAGACAGGTGCGCGCTGGCGACCAAGTCCTCCCTGGATACCGTCACGCCCTTGATCAGACTACCGGTGGAACCGATCGAATCAGCAATTTGATTGGACTGACAGCCCATCAGCACGGCGCCTGATACACAGGCGGCAATCATCATACCTAACTTCATGGTTTTCCATATTCCTTAGTGACAACTGGGTATGAGACGCGGAGTATAGCCAACAATACTCAGAACCCTTCCAGCCGACACAAATTTTGGCAATCCAGTCGACTATTTCCTTATCGGCCGGCACGGTCACGTGCCAGTCGAGCCGCCGGATTACAGCCCCCGCCCTTTCGTTCCCGATGCCCATTGTTGAAAACTTCCGCATCCTGCTGTCATCACGGAATGGAATGTAACTGTCAATACGGCCGGGCCGCCTGGTAGTTACGAAACACCGCGCCCGGCTCGACCGGCGGTATGCTGAACGCCTCGGCGCGCATCCCGGCGACTGGTGGCGAGCGATGCTCATGATAGGCTTCCAGCACGCTTTCCAACGCGACCAGTTGTCGATTGTCGGTTTTCCGCTTGCGCGCGAAGTCGACGATGCCCTGCTGATAGGCGGCCGCGTCGTCGAAGCGGCCGTTGGCGGCCAACGCCCTGGCCAGCAGGTCATGAACCGGCGGTATCGGGCGAGCCGCGGCGAGCGCTTCCGCAAGTGCCAGTGCCCGCTTGCGATCCTGGCTATTTCCGGAGGCAGCGAGTAACGGCACCAGCAGGCTGCGGAATACCGGGTTCTCGGGGAATTTACGCACTGCGGTTTCCAGCCGCCGGCGGATCACCCGCGAATCTTCCCTCATGCCGATATGGCTGACGAGATCGAACAGCCAGACTGGTGCCTGTTCGACATTGCGGCTGGTCAGTCGATCGAAGTATTTCGCCGCGCCAGCATAGTCCTTCCGGCGGAACAGCGCGCGCGCGAGGAACAGGGTCGCGCCTTCGTGACCCGGTTCCAACGCCAAGGTCTTGCGATAGCGCGCCAACGCCTGTTGCTCGCGTCCCTCAGCATCGTCCAGCACACCGAGCAGAAACCATGCGAGTGCCTGGTCGGGATGGCGGGCTACGACCGCTTCCAGCCCGGCCCGAGCACCTGTCTTGTCGCCGGCCAGGTAGCGTGTGCGCGCCAGCGAGATGGCGGCGCGCGGGTTGTCGCCACCGGCGGCGATGCCCTGCTCGAAGCGTTCGACCGAGCGCGCATAGTCCTGCTTGCGCAGTGCGAGCATCGCTTGGTGGAAATACTGGCGAGCGTCATGATGCAACGCAGTGAGTTCGCCGATCAATGGGTCATCGACCCTGGGCGGCGCGCTGCCAGGCTTGGCCAGCCAGGCGCGCGCTTGCCGGCGTTGACCGAGTTGCAGCAGCGCCTGGGCCAACGGGTAGTGCAGGCCATCTGCGGCGGGATCTATCTTCAGCGCTTGCCGAAACAGCCTGGCCGCGAGTTGGAAATCGCGTTGCAATAACGCAATCTGCGCCAGACCCGCACTGGCCGCCGCTTTCAGTCCGGGTCGTTTCAATGCTTGAAGATAGAGCTGGCGCGCCTCGTCGAGACGTTCCAGGCCACGTAATGCCTCGGCCCGACGCAGGATCAGCGGCGCATAATCGGGACGCAGCTTTTGCGCTTTGCCGAACAGATCCAGCGCCCGCTGGTTGTCGCCCAGACTCAGCTCGACCCAGGCCAGATAGTAGGCCCAGCGAAAATCGTTGGGCTGGAGGCGATGCGCGTTCTCGAACGCGATGCGCGCGGCGGTATGCATCAGGTAGACCTGCGACAGCGCGCCGAGCTTGCCCCAAGCCTCGGCTATTTCGTCATGCTCGGCCGCCGGGTCGCGCAGCATGACATCGAGCGCATTGCGCACCTTTTCGATACGCTGGCGCACTGAGTTTTCCAGCGCGCTGAGATCTTGTTCCGGCAATGGCAGCAGGCGGCCTTGCCATGCCACCGGCAGCTCGGACAGACTATCGGCGAGCGCTATGCCCGACGCCAGCCATAGCGTGAGCAGCAGACCGAAGCATGCGCTACTCCGGCTCATGGCTGACTCCGATCGATGACCAGGGTCTTGTCGACACCATCCACGCTGAGCAATTGTTTGGCGCCATCCGGCCAGATCACCGTCACCCCGGCAACGCTGTCGGCCTCGCCGAGGCCAAAGGTCAACGTCAGTGGCGACTGGCTCAGGTAACCGTGGGTACGCGTCACTTGGCGGTACTGGGTGACACCGTTGGCGGTCAGTTGCACCCGCGCGCCGGGAATCGCGCGATGCGCCGCGTCCCTCAGCTTCACGCGCAACCAATGGTGGCCGAGCCGCTGATCGTTGCGATACAAGCGTCCTGGCCGGCCATTCTGGCTGATCGCCAGATCCAGGTCGCCGTCGCCATCGATGTCCGCCCAAGCCGCGCCGCGTCCGACCAGCCGGGCCTTGCCAAGATCTCCGATCTGGTCGGCAAGCAGGAAGCGCCGCGGACAGTCCACCTGGGCGCACTGCCAGAAGAGTTGCGGCGCCTGGGCATAGGCTTGACTGGGCTGCACCCGGGCAATCTCGCTCTCCAGATGGCCGTTGGCTTGAAACAGATCCTGCCAGCCATCCAGATCGGCATCCAGAAACAACACGGCGAAGGTCAGCGCCAAGCGTGTCGGCGCGCCGAGTCCGCTGACCGCCGCTTCGTCGACGAAGGGTCGCATACCGTCCAGCGTGGCATAGAAAGAGGTCATCTCGTTGGCGAAATTACCGATCGCGACGCCGATATCCGGGTTGTTCAGATAATAGGCGGCGTCTATGCCCATCCCGCCAGTAGCCTTGCCGTTGCTGGCGTAGGCGATGCCCTCGACGCTACCGATCTCTTCGAAGCGACCGCCTCCCAGGTTGTGGAACAGGAACTTGCGCACCGTGTCGTTGGCCACGAGTAGGTCGGTCAGGCCGTCGCGGTCGACATCGAAGGGCATCACGCCGAGCGCCTTGCCGACCGGCCGGCCACTCTTCTTGTCGACCACTGCGATGCCGGACGACCGAGTAATGTCGGTGAAATGGCCGCCGTCGTTGCGATACAGTCGGCTGACCGCGCCGGTATGATGATTCGGTGCGCCATAGGCGCGCCCGAGTCCGGCGAGACGGAAATCGATCTCCAGGTCGATCTTGCGCGACCAAGTGACATAGTTGCCGACGAACAGATCCAGATCACCGTCGTTGTCCATGTCGAAGAAGGTGCTGCTGGTGCTCCAATCCGATGCCAGCCCGGCAACGCCGGCTTCCTCGGTTGCATCGTTGAAATGACCGTGATCGTTGCGCAACAGGCGGTTCTCACCGAGCGCGCTGATGAATACATCCGGCCAGCCGTCGTTGTCGTAGTCGCCGATGGCGACGCCCATGCCATACAGCGACAGTTTCAGGCCGACTTCCTCGGTGACCTTATGGAAATGACCGCCGCCGTCGTTCCGGTACAGCTCACTGCTGGCGCCAGGCCCTTCGGCATGATCCAACCACCAGTTCGAATTGACGAACAGCAGATCTTGATCGCCATCCTGGTCATAGTCGAAAAAGGCCACGCCGCTCCCCATGGTCTCGGGCAGCAGCTTGTCGCCATAGGCGCCGGTGACATGCTGGAAGTCGATGCCCGCAGCGTCGCTGATATCGCTGAACGGCAGCGTCGGCGCATTCGCTTCAGATGTTTTCGGCTGGCGCGCGGGCGCTTCGATGACCGCCTCGCGCACCGCCCGCGAGCTGTCCCTGTCGAAGATGAGCACCAAGCTTGCAACCAGCGCGCCAAGCAGCGCGACGGCCAGCAAGGACCAGCGAAAGACCTTGGCGATATGTTCGTCCGAGCGTTTCGTGGGTTTCGTTGTCATGGCTGTTGCTCGATAGGGTTCGTCGATTCGGTTTTCGCGAGTCGCTCGCCGCCGACGGAGACCAGACGCAAGCGATAAACAGCATTTGCCTCGGCGGCATGATCGGCGACCGGATTGTCGCGCCGCGCGATAGCCACGGCCTGTTCGACGGCGTTGTCATCCGGTCGGTAACGCTGATGTAAACGCCGCTGGCGCCTAGCCTTCTCGGCGTCTCCCAGCGCGGCATACACCTGCGCCAAGCCATAGTGCGCGGCAAGGTTTTCCGGATCCCAGCGAAGCGCTTGCTGGAAGGCCTGTTCGGCTTGGCGATACCAATCCCGACGCGCCGCCTTGTCGCCGCGTTCGCGCCGTGCCCGCTCATACAACAGGCGACCAAACCACGCCTGGGCACGATAGTCCTTGGAGAAGTCGAAGCCGCGTTGACGGGCTTCGTTGAAGCGGGTCTCCAAGAGCTGTCGCATCGTCTCGATCGCGCCGTCGAGGTTGCCACGCTGGCGTTCCACTTGGGCGCTCAGCCAGGCGCGCGTCCATGGACGGAAATCGGCATGCCGTTCGGCCAGCATGGACAGCGCGGCGGCGGCCTTGTCGACATCGCCATCACGCAGATAAACACGCGCCAGATTCATCAGGCCATCGGCATGTCCCAGACCGTCGACCTGTCGAAAGGCATGCTCGGCCTGCCGCAAGGCGCCCTTGTGATCGCCCTTGTCGGTTCGCAGCAGGCCGATGCCGTAGTCGTTCCAGCGTTGCCACGGCGCGATGGCGCCAATGTCCTCGCCAGCCGGCTTGCCCGAACCCTCGATCGGAATGCGCTGCTCGTCATGCGCCAGAGTAATCACTGGCAAGCGGTTTACATGCGCCTCGTCACCACTGACGAAACGCATATAGGTGCTGTCGAACTTGCGATAATGCACCGCCACCTCGACGCGGACCTCACCCTTCGCCCAGTCTGGCACCTTCATCCGATAATGCACCACCGAGGCCGCGCCCGGAGGAATCTGATGGTCGTAGAGCTTGACAAAGATATCCTGTGCGTTGCGCCGCGCGATGCGCTTGCCGTTACGATCCAGCACCCAGGCGTTCAGGAAATAGGCGTTCGGATCAACCTCGCCATTCGGATCGATCGCACCGCTCTCGGCGATCAGGCGATCATCGACCTTCAGCTTCACGCTGACCCACAGCTGGTTGGAATCGATCGTGCCCTGGGTCAGTTGATGGCCGATGCGCAGCGTGCGCAATACCACTTCGAGCAGATAGTCGCGCCCCGGCGCCAGGCTGACCAGTGTATCGCCCAATGGCGCATGCAGCTCGCCATCCAATCGGCCGGCGTCGCGCAGGCCGAAGATGTCCACCCGCAATGCGCCCTGGAGCATCTGCCTGTCGGCCTCGATGACCCGTTCAGGCAGGCCGAGCAATCTCGCCACACCGCTATTCGCCGCCGGGAACTGGTGGCTATGGATACTGCGTTGGCCGTTTCCGCCGAAATCGCGCGCCGCCGGATCGTCTGACGCCAGCAACGGCATATGGCAGTCTCGGCAGGCTTCGACAGCCTTTGGCGGATAGTAGAAGCTGTCGACCCGATGACCGGATACACCGCTCATCCAGAAACTATCGAAGTGATTCTGACCCGGCAGCCATTTGTAATGGTTCACCATCTCTGGCATATGCGCCTTGTGGCAAGTGGAACAGAACAACGCCTTCTTCAATACCGGCTTGAGAAAGCCTCGCTTATGGATATCCGGACGCGCGCGGATCAATTGCTTGCCGATCGCGGCGAGAATCGGGTTATCGCTTTGTTCGAACGGGTAGCGAACCGGTTCGTCGAGTTGGTAATCGGCCATGCCGACGCGACCGGCGACACCGCTGACGGCATGGCAACTGGTACAAGTCAGGCCGGCGTGGGCGATGGATTTCTCCGTCCCTGGATCGAAGGCCGGGTCATCGAAACGACCGCTGAACAAAGGCAGGACATCGTGACAACCGGCACAGAAACGCGAGATCGCGACATCGCCATCACGCCGCAATGCAACCTCTCGGGTCTCATCCAGCGCGGCGCGATAGGCCGGATTGTTGAACGAACTGAAGTGGTGCATGCTGAGCTTCCAGGTATCAGCAATATCCGGGTGGCATTCCGCGCAGAATGCATCGTTGTTCAACTTGTCCACATCCAGAGTGCCGCCGTTCGGGGTTTCCGCCAGGGTTGGCAAAAACCCCACCTGGAAGTGCTTCTGCCCGGGATTCAGCAGTGGCCACGCCACCAGCAGGGCCGTCACGCCAAGCCCGGCGAGCCCCCAACGCAGCCCGGCCCGCCAACGCATGCGCGGTCCGGCCAAGCGGTGCAACACAAACAGCCAGACGACCAGGAAAGGCGTCAGGATATGCAGCCACCAAGCAACACGGCGCACGCTTGGATCGTCGATCTCGAAGAAACCGAAACGCGTCAGGACAATACCCGAAAGCAGCAGCAGGCAAGCCACGCTGAACAGGCCGATTCCCGCACGGATCGCATTGCGATTCGGCCGATGCAGCGCGCGACGCATATGGCGAAAGGCAAAATACAGAAACGGCGCGATCAGCGCCAAGCCGAGCGCCAAGTGGGCGAGAAACATATAGAGATACAGTCCGTCCTGCCACGGCTTGCCGGTCAACGTTTCCAACGCGGACACCGCGCCAAGGTACAATGCGTTGATCGCCAGCAACGCAAACAGCACAAAGACCACCGCCAGCCAGCGGCGCAGATGGCCTGTCACCACCGGGCTGCCGCGCCATCTGGCCCGACCGGCCGGTTTGGATCGAGGATTCGGTCGCGATTCACTCATCGACATGGCTACCAAAGCATAGGAGAAATCTGGATTCATCAGGATCATCGCGGAGTAGGATGCAATCCGCCCCACGCCTCTAGCAGGCCATTGAAAAATGGCATTTTCAACAGCCTGTGTGCGGTACAGGGATGTACCGCCATTTTCGATGACGGCAAGTCATTGAAAATAAAGGAACCGGGAAATCGCATTTTCTGGTTCCGTCGTTGAAAAAGTCCATGGAAGGACTTTTTCAACATCTGGCTAGCGCCGCGGCCAATCGAGCGTCGGATTATAGCTTGCGTGCCCTTTGCATTCCCGGCAAGGCGCGAGGAGACCGGGGCCGCCTTCCCTCCACGATGAACAACACAGCCAGGAGCGGAAGGGGATGCGCGATCATTCCGACGCATGGCTGTCCACAGCCATGATAATCCATATAATTATATTACAACCCTGTGGTTTACGTCGCTTTGACCCAGATCATCACCCAGGATATGGCCGCTTCACAATACCGCGCAGGTAACCCATCGGCTGCCTGTGGCTCGGCATCCCACGGCCGAACCGAGGGTAACCCTCATGACGGCCGGGCGTCCGTCATGAGAGTCAGCACATTCGACCACGCATCGCGTTGCTTGCCTGGCCCTCGATCACTGCCGTCTCCGGCCAGCGATAATCGAGCCTCGCTCTTCTTTCTCCGGCGGGATTCCTGTATCCTCGCGCGCCATGCATCCAACCACGAATATCGCCATCCGCGCGGCCCGCGCCGGCGGCCGCGTGCTTTTGAAGTACTTCGGCCGCGCCGACACCCTCACCATTCAGAAGAAAGGGCGTAACGACTTCGTCACCGAGGTCGATCGCAGTGCCGAACAGGCCATCATCACGGTCTTGAGGAAGGCCTACCCAGAATATGGCATCTTGGCCGAGGAATCCGGAGAGCAGCAAGGCAACGACTACCAATGGGTGATCGACCCACTGGACGGCACAACCAACTTTCTGCACGGATTCCCACAATTCTCGGTATCGATCGCGCTCAAACATAAGGGCATATTGCACACTGGGGTCGTCTATGATCCGCTGCGCGACGAGATTTTCACCGCACACAAGGGCAACGGCGCCTTTCTGAACGAACGACGTCTGCGCGTCAGCACACGGCGCGGCCTGGATGGCGCCTTGATTGGCACCGGCTTCCCATATCGGGATCAGCGACATATCGACGCTTATCTGGGCATGTTCAAGGATCTGGTGCTGGAAACCGCCGGCCTGCGCCGGCCCGGTTCCGCCGCGCTGGATTTCGCCTGGGTCGCGGCCGGTCGCATCGATGGCTTCTGGGAGCTGGGGCTGTCAGAATGGGATTTTGCCGCCGGCGCGCTGCTGGTACAGGAGGCCGGCGGCGTGGTCACCGATATCGCCGGTGGCAAACGCCACCTGAAAACTGGCAACGTAGTCGCTGGCGGGCTGCGCGTACAGCAGGCGCTGCTGGCTACCCTCAAGCCGCATCTGAGCGATCCGTTGAAGAACGGCTGATGCCTCAAGTTTGCGCGGCGCGGCGCGTTACAGAAGCATCCCCCAGCGATATCAACCGCCGTGACGCATTCCTCCAACCGACGCTTCTTCCAGCACAACCAACGACCGATCAGTGAAGTTGAACTGCGCATGCGCGACACCCTCGGCGGCCTACGCGAGCTGATGCTGGCCGAATGCCATGCCCGGCATTATCCTGATCTGGAGATTCTCGATATCTCACCGGAAGTCCCGACGGAGCCAACCCAGCACGAGGAATCCGATATCGAAGCCGCCAGCTGAGGCAGTCGCCCTCATCGGCGGTTCGCCATGTCCGTTTGCCCTATTCTCGACGCCGGCGCCGCCATTTGGACTCGACGTAAACCTGAAAACCTTTGTGTAGCACGCAGTCACCCAACTAGGGAATACCCTGTTGGTGATAGTTCCCACGCTATGCTATAAGGTTCCCTGAGGAATGGAAGAGACTGAAATACAATGAAAAAATTAATGTTATCGATATTGGTGCCGCCGGCTGGCGCCTGCCGTTTTGGTTGTGGCAACAGCTGCGCCGCGCCGATCAGCGTATTCTGGCTGGCCGGCGTGGTCGGCGTTATCTTCGGCCTGTTCGGCGGTCCTCTCGGGCATGACGGCATCAGTTGGTACACGGTACTGCTGGGATTGACGATGTGGGCTATCTCCGCCGTTTGGACGATGCTGACATTGGGTAGCGTCGATGCTGACCGGCAATGCACGGCTTTCAGTCCGCTGAGCCGCAAGGTAAAGGCCTCCCTAGACGAGAGCGACCCGTTCGAAGAGGTCCAGAAGATGCATCGCGCCTGACCTTACGATATCAAAGGCACACCCCGATACAAAAACGCAGCCTTGGCATGAATATACCGCCAGTCGATTGCCTCTGATTCGTCCGCGGGTACATCCATGTAGGCTTGGCCTCGACATAACCCACGGGGAAGAGGGAAATGCCTGGAGCATTTCCAGTGCCCCTGCCCCGGATATCCCGCGGCAGAACCACGGGCAGCCTTTCATGATCCGGACTGTTTCGGGTCTCAACATGAGACTTAGCAGGATGCTGCGTTTTTCCTGCCGTGGTCAGAGCATTGGGTTCTCCAAGACATCGCTGGGATCCAGCCCTTGCGTCGGATCATCCATCAATCCGGCATCCGGCGCGACCTCCAGAGCAGCAACGGCCTGATCGTCCAGGCCACCATCGCTGACGACATCGTCCGTCCAGCCTCCCTCCCCCACCGTGTTGGCGTTGTCCGTCGCCTCGACAGCCTCGACCCAGCCCTCGGGTGAATCATCGGACTGCCCCTCCCAGGGATCATCCGATTCCCGGAAAGACGACCCTTCGTCCTTGTCGTCCTTGTCGTCCTTGTCTTCTGGTAAGAGGCTCGCCGTGGCCACATCAACCTCATCGGACGGACCTTCCACCGGTTTCTCCCCCCATTTCTCCAATATGTCTTCAGCGGCCATTGGCCTGGCATCGACGCGTATATCCACCCCTTCGATACCGGTCGCATTCAACCCCAATAGCACCGAGACGGCCTCGCCATTATTCTCGATGTCTTGAACCACTCCGGCTACTGCCTGGGCAAGATTCGGATTCGATGCCAACTGCGCGGATTGCATTTCGATCATCAGTGTGTCATGACCCGCGCCACCATCGAAGCTGTCGCCTCCTTGCTGGTAACGATAAATCAGCAGATCGTTTCCTTCATCACCAAACAGTTGGTCCGAGGCCGAACTACCCAATAGCGTGTCGTTGCCGTGGCCGGCATGGATGCTGTCGATGTTTTTGAGTTCGACTTCGCTGAAGTCAAGCCGGTTGCTGCTCCAGCCCCCCTGTATGCGCGCGCCGTTTTCGCCACCGTCCAGGGTTTCGATCCGGTTGGCCGCGCTGAAGTCGCCGGACAGGCCGAGCATGTCGTTGTCTTCGCCCGCCAACAGGGTGTCGTGGCCCGCGCCGCCGTCGAGGCGGTCGTAGTCGTCTCCACGGTTCTGGATAAAGAGGTCGTCGCCGGCGCCGCCGTTCAGGGTATCGCGACCGTCGCCACCGTAGATGATGTCGTCACCATCGCCAGCATCGATCCTATCATTGCCCCCTAGGCCAAGAATCTCATCGTTTCCAGCGCCGCCTGATAGCGTATCGCCACGGTAGGTTCCACGAATCGGTTCGGCCTTTGGCTCGGCTGGCTCGGCTGGCTCGGCTGGCTCGGCTGGCTCGGCTGGATCGGCTGGATCGGCTGGATCGGCTGGATCGGCTGGATCG
>JALSSX010000080.1 GCA_026984055.1 Sedimenticola sp.
TGGAGCCAGGCGGGATCGAACCGCCGACCTCAACACTGCCAGTGTTGCGCTCTCCCAGCTGAGCTATGGCCCCGAAAGAGGCGCAAATATTAGGCGAACGGAGGACGCTTGTCCAGCAGTTTTTTCTCCCTATTCAGCCCGCTTTCCTGCCTGTTTCTCGATCCTGGCCCAGGTATCACGCAGGGTAATCGTGCGGTTGAATATCAACTTGTCCGCTTGTGGATCGCGACAGAAATAACCCTCGCGCTCGAACTGAAATGCCGCCCCGGGCTCAGCGGCAGCCAGCCCCACTTCCAGCATCGCGCCGTCAATGACCCGCAGGCTGTCGGGATTCACATGATCGATGAAATCACCGCCATCGCGTGCATTGCCCGGTGTCGGATGGTTGAACAGGCGATCATACAAGCGTATCTCAGCCGGTATCGCGTGTTTTGCCGAAACCCAGTGAATCACGCCCTTGATCTTGCGCCCCACTGGATTCGCACCGAGGGTGGCATCATCATAGCTGCAACGTAATTCGACGATCTCGCCATGCCCGTTCTTGATCACTTCGTCGCAACGAATCACATAGGCGTTACGCAAGCGCACCTCGCCACCCGAGACCAGTCGCTTGAATTTCTTGTTCGGCGCCACCTCCAGGAAGTCGTTACGGTCTATCCAGATCTCGCGACTGAATGGAATCCGCCGCTTGCCCATTGCCTCGCGCTGGGGGTGGTTGGCCGCCTCTAGCCATTCTTCCTGCGCTTCGGGGTAGTTCTCCAACGTAACCTTCAGCGGGTTCAATACGCCCATGACTCGTGGCGCGTTCTGGTTGAGGTCGTCGCGAATACAGTTCTCCAACTGCCCCATTTCGACCAAGTTGTCCGCCTTGGTCACACCGATACGATCGACGAATTCACGGATCGCCGCCGGGGTCACGCCGCGTCGCCGCAGACCAGCAAGGGTCGGCATGCGCGGATCGTCCCAGCCGGCGACGACGCCCTGCTCGACTAACTGAGTCAGCTTGCGTTTACTGACCACAGTGTATTCCAGATTCAGCCGCGAGAACTCGATCTGCCGTGGATGACAAGGCGTCTCCAGTGTATCGAGATACCAATCATAGAGCGGGCGATGATCCTCGAATTCCAGGGTACACAGCGAGTGGGTAATGCCTTCGAGCATATCCGACAGACAATGGGTGAAATCATACATCGGGAAGATGCACCAGCTTTCGCCGGTCTGATGATGCTTCAGACCGCGGCGGATGCGGTAGATCGCCGGATCGCGCAGATTCAGGTTTGGCGAGGCCATGTCGATCCGGGCGCGAAGCGTGCGGCTGCCATCGGGAAACTCACCAGCGCGCATGCGCGCGAACAGGTCCAGATTTTCCTCGACGCCACGTTTGCGATAAGGGCTGTCGCGTCCTGGCTCGGTCAGGGTACCACGGTATTCTCGCATCTCTTCCGGCGACTGATCACACACATAGGCTTTTTTATTTTCAATGAGTTGCACCGCAAAGTTATACAATTGCTCAAAATAGTCCGATGCAAAAAACAGCCGCTCGCCCCAATCGTAGCCCAGCCAATGCACATCCTCCTTGATCGCTTCGACGAAACCCTGCTCTTCCTTCGCGGGATTGGTATCGTCGAAACGCAAATTGCAGGTTGCGTTCGGGTAGTCCTCGGCGATACCGAAGTTCAAGCAGATCGACTTCGCATGCCCAATATGTAGATAGCCGTTCGGCTCTGGCGGAAAGCGGGTGGCCACCCGGCCATCGTTCACCGCAGCCGCGATATCCGCATCGATAATCTGCCGAATAAAATTTGATTTCTTTTTCTCTTCAGGCATTTGCAACCCTTTCCTCGATGAATTTCAAAGCCTTTTCGATACGCCGAAGGCTGGCATCCCTGCCGATCAGCCAGACCGTCTGGTCGATCGCCGGCGACGCACCGCCACCTGTCACCGCGACGCGCAACGGCATGCCAATCTTGCCCATGCCAACGCCCAAGGTCTCGGCGGTGGCCTCGATGACCTCGTGAATCGTCTCAGGCCGCCAGTCGGACAGAGATGCCAAGGCCTCGCGTATCCGCCGCAGTGGCTCCAATGCCGCCGGTCGCAAGTGCTTCTTCGCCGCCTTGGCGTCCAAAGCATCCCAGTCCCGGTAGAAGTAAGCGCAGTCCTCGGCCATCTCGACCAGGGTACTGGCGCGCTCCTTCATCACCTCAGCCACCTCGGCCAGATCCGGACCGCTGACGGTATCCACGCCACGCTCGTCCAAGAATGGACGCAGCAGCTCAGCCAGCCGGTCTTTTGGCGTAGCCTTGATATAGTGCTGGTTCAACCAGCGCAACTTCTCGGTGTTGAAGGCGGACGGCGCCCGATTGATTCCAGATATTTCAAACAGTTCTATCATTTCCTTGATGGAGAATATCTCCTGATCACCATATGACCAGCCGAGCCTGACCAAATAGTTCAGCAGCGCCTCGGGCAGATAACCGTCGCGCTTGTACTGCATCACACTGACCGCGCCGTGGCGCTTCGACAGTCGCGCGCCGTCGTCACCGAGAATCATCGGCACATGCGCGTAACGCGGTGGCTCGCCGCCCAGCGCGCGAATGATATGCATCTGACGTGGCGTGTTGTTCAGATGGTCGTCGCCACGAATCACATGGCTGATACGCATGTCCATATCATCGACAACCACGGTCAGATTATAGGTCGGCGAGCCGTCGGTACGCTGGATGATCAAGTCGTCCAGCTCGGCATTCGGCACGACCACGCGGCCGCGCACCAGATCATCGATCACCGTCTCGCCCGCGTTCGAGGTGCGGAAACGAATCACATGCGGCTCGTCGGCACTCACATCGGCATTGCGACAACGGCCATCGTATCTCGGTTTCTGCTTGTTACGCATCTGTTCGTCACGCAAGCTATCGAGCCGTTCCCTTGGACAGTTACAGCGATAAGCCAAGCCTTTTTCGAGGAGCTGACCGATAACCTCCTTGTAACGATCGAAGCGATCGGCCTGGAAGATCGGCCCCTCATCCGCATCCAGCCCCAGCCAAGCCATGCCTTCGAGGATCGCATCGACCGATGCCTGCGTCGAGCGTTCGAGATCGGTGTCCTCGATGCGTAACACGAACCGGCCAGCGTGCTTGCGCGCATAAAGCCAAGAGAAAAGCGCGGTGCGCGCGCCGCCGACGTGTAAATAGCCGGTCGGGCTGGGGGCAAAGCGGGTACGGACAGTCATGAATGGATACCAAGGACTTCAAAACCGACCATTGTAACCAAAGATCGTCACGTGGTGGGAACCGACGAAGAAATTCGCGAGACCCGCCGGCGCCTTTCCTTTAGAATACGCGCCCAGGAATTTCAAACAAACCTCAGGAGACATATTCAATGAGACTGATACTTCTCGGCGCGCCCGGCGCGGGCAAGGGCACCGTGGCCAAACTGCTGACCGCCATCGACGGTTCCGTACAGATTTCTACCGGCGACATCCTGCGCGCCGCCGTCAAGGACAGCACCGACCTGGGCAAAGAAGCGCAAGGCTACATGAGCCGTGGCGAACTGGTTCCAGACACACTGATTATGGGTATCATGGGCGAGCGCCTGTTGGAAGACGACTGCAAATCCGGTTTCCTGCTCGACGGCTTCCCGCGCACCATCCCGCAGGCCGAGGCGCTGAAGGAACTACTGACCAAACTGAACATTGAATTGGATGGCGTGGTCAACCTGAACGTACCACGTGACGTCATCCTCGACCGCCTGACCACCCGTCGCACCTGCGAGGACTGTGGCGCAATCTACAACGTCAAGAGCAACCCACCCAAGGTCGAGGGTATTTGCGACAAGTGCGGCGGCAAGGTCGTGCAACGCGAAGACGAAACCGAGGCAGCCATTTCCAAACGCCTAGATGTGTTCAACGAACAGACTGCCCCGCTGGTAGGCTTCTACGAGAAAGAAGGCATGCTATGGGACATCAACGCCACCTCCAGCGATGAAGTCGTCAAGACGATCAGGGAAAAACTGGCCATCGCCTGAGGACCACCCATGATCGGGAAGGTTTTCTCAGCGACTTGTGCGCGATACAGGGATGTAACGCC
>JALSSX010000081.1 GCA_026984055.1 Sedimenticola sp.
CTCGTTTTTGCCAGCCCCCCCTCCTTCTCTTCAGGGGATCTCGAAAAATGCCTTCCATGGCATTTTTCTCGTCGCAAAGAGAAAATGTGATTGCCTCTTTGCTGATATTTTCCATCACTTATCGTGATCGAAAAGGGTGGGACATCCCCGTCTTACTCGGGCCTCTCGATTTTTCGAGATGCCCTTCAGATCAATCTGAAATCCTCAGTTGGTTGCTTGCGACCCGTTCGCCGGAATGCCTTTCTGTTGGCTTGGCCCCGGCGTAACCTACGGGGAGGCGGGGAGGCGGGGAGGCGGGGAGGCGGGGAATGCTGGAAATGCCGAGAGTATCTCCAGAACCCTGCCTCGTACAGCCCGCGGCCTAACCCGGATTTCTCACCCGTTCACGACTGCGACCGCCCAATGCGGCGCGCTGACTGGTGTTCACTCGGTCGGGCGGTTCAACGTAGTGCGACTACGCCTGCGTGGCCCTCGGTCGCGAACGCCAACCATTACACTACCTTGAGCGGCCTCGCTACGCGACCCGGTGAGAAATCCGGCCTAACCACAGGCGACCTGCCATGATCCGAGGTGCTTCGCCGCCATGGAAGTCAGCGACGGCTGGCCAAGCATCGGCGTTATCGCATGTCTTCTTTTGCCTCTGGCGCTGCTCCTCGGGATGTGGATTCTTGTGACCTTGTCATAACTTACTTTAAGTTGCCTGCTTAGCGATTTGGTTTTTCTCGCTAATATTTTCCGCCTGATAGGGCTTCGCAAAATCCTTGATAAGTCTCTGTTGATAAACGAATTTTTTTGACGATTGCCTTGACAGTCGCGGGTTCGTTGTCCATTATGGTGTTCAATTGTGGGGTAAAGTGGGGAAAAGGGGGAAATTTTCCTGGTGGATGGGGAGTCGGGGGTTTTCTTTCAGGGCTATAGCCCACTGAATCTCGATGCGAAAGGCCGGCTCGCGATACCGGCGAGGTATCGTGAGCGTTTGCGTGACTGCTGCGCCGCGCGCTTGGTGGTCACGATCAATCCCCAGGAACGCTGTCTGTGGGTCTATCCACGTACCGAATGGCTGGTCATCGCCGATCAGCTTTCCCGCCTGCCGACATTGAACCGTCAGAATCAGACCATGAAGCGCCTGCTGCTCGGGCGCGCGTCCGAGGTCGATATGGATGGCCAGGGACGGATCCTGTTGTCGGCCGAGTTGCGCGAGTATGCCGGTCTGGACAAACGCGTGGTGTTGTCCGGTGATGGCCGGAAATTCGAGTTGTGGGATGAGGCGCGCTATGACGAGTTGTTCAAGGGTTGGTTGGACGAGGTGGTCGAGCCGGATTCCGACTTGTCCGAAGGGTTGGAGCAATTGGCGTTGTGAGTCCGTCAGATCCTGGGTCGGTCCGGGAACATGCCAGCGTCCTGTTGGCCGAGGCCGTCGACGGTCTGGCGATCCGTCCAGAAGGTATCTATGTGGATGCGACTTTTGGACGTGGCGGGCATGCCGCGAAGGTGCTTGCGCGGCTCGGGAGCAAGGGCCGGCTGATCGCGGTGGACAAGGACAGGCAGGCGGTCGCCACGGCTAGACGACGTTTTGGCGACGACCCTCGCTTTGACGTCTGGCGGGGTTCCTTCGCCGCATTGAAGGCGCGTTTGCATTCGCTGGGCCTGCTCGGGCGGGTGGACGGGTTGTTGTTGGACCTGGGTGTGTCATCGCCGCAACTCGACGATGCCGCGCGTGGCTTCAGCTTTTTGCGCGAAGGCCCGTTGGACATGCGCATGGATGACACCCTGGGCCAGACCGCGGCCGAGTGGCTGCAACAGGTCGGGATCAAGGATCTTGCGCGGGTATTACGCCAGTATGGCGAGGAGCGACATGCCTTGCGTATCGCGCGCGCGATACGCAAGGCTCGCGAGGAGGCGCCGCTGCGCACGACCACGCAGCTTGCCGATCTGATCACGGCGGCCGTGCCGGTCGGGCGTGAACGTCATAAACATCCGGCGACGCGCAGCTTTCAGGCGATTCGCATCTTCCTGAACCAGGAATTGCAGGATCTGCAAACACTGCTCGATGACGTGCTGGAGGTGCTGGCGCCAGGTGGCAGATTGGTAGTGATCAGTTTTCATTCGCTGGAGGACCGCATGGTCAAGCGTTTCATGAAGCAGGCGGCCCGGCCTGGTGCGGATCTGCCCGTCGGATTGCCGGTGCCGGCGGATGAATTGCATGTCGATCTGCGTTTGATCGGTAAGGCGGTCCGCGCAAGCGACGCGGAGATTGTCGCGAATCCGCGTGCGCGTAGCGCGATCCTGCGCATCGCAGAGCGTTGCTGATGGCTTGGCGCGGCCTGCTGTTGAACGGTTTTCTGGCATTGGCGGTGGTGCTGTCGGCGCTGGCTGTTGTGTATGTCAAATACCAGGGGCGCAAATTGTTCGCTCAACTAGAGAGCCAGCGTCGCGAACGCGATGCGCTGGATGTCGAATGGCGCAGCCTGCAACTGGAGAGCAGTACCTTGGCGACGAATGCGCGCGTCGAGGGCATCGCGCGTAAATCCTTGCACATGCGCATGCCGTCACAGAAAGAAATCATCGTGGTCGAACCGTGAAAGTGAAGACGAAAACCCAACCTGGAAAGCCGAAGGAGCCGTTGGACGATGCGGCTTCCGCACCCTGCTACGCGGCGCGGCGCTGGGTGGTGATCGGCTTGCTCGCGGTGTGTGCCACTGCATTGATCGCGCGTGCCGTCGAGCGTCAGGTCGTCGAGCGCGATTTTCTCCAGAACGAGGGCGAGCGCCGCTTTGTGCGCACCGTCGAGATGCCCGCCCATCGCGGCGTCATCAGCGACCGGCGCGGCAAGAAGCTGGCGGTCAGCGCGCCGGTGGTCTCGATCAGCGTGAATCCGCGCGTCCTGCCGATGGATAACCGTCAACTGCTGCCGCTGGCGCGCGTCCTCGGTATGGATCTTGGCGAGCTGCGCCGCAAACTGGCGCGTAACAGCCAGCGGGCCTTCCTGTACCTGAAGCGCGGCGTACAGCCGGCGACCGCGGGCAAGGTGCGTGAGCTGGTCAACGAGCTGGACATCGACGGCGTCGATTTCAATCGGGAATATCATCGTTTCTATCCGAGCGGCGAGGTCACCGCGCATATCGTCGGGCTGACGAATATCGATGACCGGGGAATCGAGGGCATGGAACTCGCATTCGACGAACAGCTGAAGTCGGAACCCGGACGGAAACGAGTGATCCGCGATGGTCGACGGCGCGTGGTACAGGATATCGAGAGTCTCGGTCAGCCGCGTGATGGCAAGGATTTGACCTTGAGCATAGACCGGCGCTTGCAATTCATCGCCTATCGCGAGCTGAAGGCCGCAGTGGAGCGGAATAACGCAAAAGGTGGCTCGGCGGTGCTCGTCGACGCGCGCACCGGCGAGATTCTGGCGATGGTGAATCAGCCATCTTATAATCCAAATCGCGCCGATACCGCGCGGCGAGGCGCGATGCGCAATCGTGCCGCGACCGATGTCGCCGAGCCCGGCTCGACAATGAAGCCATTCACCGTTGCGGCCGCGCTGGATCTCGGCGCTGTCGCGCCGGATGCCATCATCGATACCTCCCCGGGTTACTTCTATATCGGGCGCGACCGGGTCAAGGATCACAACAATCTCAAGCGTATCGATCTCGGCACATTGCTGGCTAAGTCGAGTAATGTCGGCGCGGCGAAGCTCGCGCTGGGCATGGACAAGCAGGTATTTCACGATTACCTCGCTGCATTGGGCCTGGGGCGGGCCACTGGCGCGGGCTATCCCGGCGAGGTGCGTGGCCGGCTGGCCGACGCGCGGCGTTGGAGGCGAATCGATCAAGCCACATTGTCTTTCGGCTATGGCATCTCGGTGACGCCGATACAGTTGGCGGCGGCCTACAGCGTGTTCGCGGCGGATGGCGTGAAGCGTCCGCTGACGCTGCTGAAACGGGAAGATTCGGTGGCTGGTGTTCGGGTGATGAAAGCCGAAACCGCGCGACGGGTACGTGGCATGCTGGAAGCCGTCGCAAAGAAAGGCGGTACCGCGCCGCAAGCGGCGATACCAGGCTA
>JALSSX010000082.1 GCA_026984055.1 Sedimenticola sp.
GATGGTCTGGGATGGTCTATAAAAATGGTGCCGAGGAGAGGACTTGAACCTCCACGGGGTTACCCCCACTAGCACCTGAAGCTAGCGTGTCTACCAATTTCACCACCTCGGCGATAGGGCGCCAAGCCGACTCTGGTACGGCACCCTGATCTTGAGGCGCGAACTTTACAGCGACAATCACCCCTTGTCAACGGTACAATAGGCGTTTTTTACGAACACAAGAAGACTCCGTGACAAAATCGAAAAACAACCGCAAGCGCGCGCCGAAAGATCCCCATTTCAAACGCGAGGCAAAGAAGTACGACAATCCCATTCCCAGTCGGGAGTTCATTCTCGACCTGTTGCGGGAGCAGGGTGTTCCACTGACCTATGAACGGGTCGCCGAGTTGCTGGAACTGGACGACGAGGATCGCCTGGAGGCGCTGCGTCGCCGGCTGATCGCGATGCTGCGCGATGGCCAGTTGATTCGCAATCGTAAGCGGGAATACTGTCTGGTGAATCAAGAGGATCTGATCACTGGGCGCATCATCGGACACAAGGACGGTTTTGGCTTCATAAAACCGGATGACGGTTCCGCCGATCTGTTTCTATCGCCGTATCAGATGCGTCTGGTGATGCACGACGACCGTGTCGTCGCCCGGGTATCGGATATCGATCATCGTGGCCGGCGCGAAGGGCGCATCGTCGAAGTGTTGGAACGCAATACCACGCATGTCGTCGGGCGTCTGCTGGAAGACGCCGGTGTGTATGTGGTGGTGCCGGATTTCAAGCGTATCGGCAAGGATATTCTGATCCCGCCCGAGGCGTTGAACGGCGCCGAGCCGGGGCATATGGTCAGCGCCGAGCTGACTGAACAGCCCTCCAAGCATCGTCCGCCGGTCGGACGCATCAGCGAGATCCTCGGCGAACATATGGCGCCGGGCATGGAGACCGATGTCGCTATCCGCACCCATGGCATCCCTGCGGAATGGCCGGAAGAGGTCGAGCGGGCGACGGAGAAACTGCCGGACGAGGTGTGCAAGAAGGATCTGAAGGGCCGCAAGGATTTGCGCAAGATTCCATTGGTGACCATCGACGGCGCCGATGCGCGTGATTTCGACGATGCCGTGCATGCCAAGCGCACGCCGACTGGGTGGAAGCTGCTGGTCTGCATCGCCGACGTGTCAGCCTATGTGAAGCCGGATGCGCCACTGGATGAAGAAGCGCGCGAGCGCGGTACTTCGGTGTATTTTCCCAGTCGTGTCGTGCCGATGTTGCCGGAAAAGTTGTCCAACGGCCTGTGTTCGATCAATCCAGACGTGGACCGGTTGTGTATGTGTTGCGAATTGCTGATCAAGGAAGACGGCACGGTGCGTCGTACCACCTTCTATACCGCCGTGATGCGTTCCCACGCGCGGTTGATTTACGACCATGTCGCGGCGATGCTGATCGATGGCGACAAGGTCTTGTGCGAACGGTATGTCGATATCCTGCCCGATCTGCAACAACTGCATGCCCTGTACAAAGTATTGTTGGCGAAGCGCCAGCAACGCGGCGCGATCGATTTCGACACGGTGGAGACGCGTTTCGAGTTCGACGACCAGAGGAAAGTCGAGCGCGTCGTGCCGGTGGTGCGCAACGAGGCGCATCGTATCATCGAGGAATGCATGCTGGTGGCGAACGTTGCGGCGGCAAACTATCTGCTGAAGCGAAAATTACCGGTGGTTTTCCGCAATCACGAAGGCCCGAAACCGGAGAAGCTGGAAGCCCTGCGTACCTTTCTGAGTGAACTCGGCATCAACCTGGATGGTGGGGAGAAGCCCCAGGCCAGTGACTATGCCGCCGTGCTGGAGCAGGTCAAGGATCGGCCAGATCACGATCTGATCCAGACCGTGCTGTTGCGCTCGATGTCGCAGGCGGTGTATGGCACCCAGAATCTGGGCCATTTTGGCCTGGCGTTTCCGGCCTACACGCATTTCACCTCACCGATTCGGCGTTATCCCGATCTGATGGTGCATCGGGGCATCAAGCATCTATTGAACGGCGGCAATGCCGATGACTTCGACTATTCGCCCAGCGAGCTGGCGCTGATCGCCGAGCACAGCTCGGCGACCGAGCGCCGCGCCGACGATGCCACGCGCGATGTCAGCGATTGGCTGAAGTGCGAATTCATGCAGGATCATCTCGGTGAGGAGTTCGGCGGTGTCATCAGCTCGGTGACCTCCTTCGGACTGTTCGTGCGCCTCGACGAGTTGAATCTGGAAGGCTTGGTGCATATCACCGCGCTGGACAACGATTATTTCCATTTCGATCCGGTACACCATCGCTTGACCGGTGAACGTAGCGGCTTGGCCTATCAACTCGGCGATACCATCCGGGTGCGTGTCGCGGCGGTGAATCTCGATGATCGCAAGATCGATTTCGCACTGGCTGGTAGCGATGCCGCCGGGGATGGCGAGCCTCGTCCGGAAGCCGTCAAGAAGAAGCGCAAGCCGCGTCGCCGCAAGCCACGCAAGCGTGACTGATATACGTACCCTTGCCGGCCTGCACAGTGTGCGTTCGGCGCTGCGCCACGCCCCGGAGCGGATTCTGGAACTGTGGGTGGATGCGGCGCGTCATGACCAGCGCCTGCAAGAGATTCTGAGGCTTGCGCGCGCCGCGGGTGTCAGCGCGCAACCGGTGGCAAGGAAGACCTTGGACAAGCTTGCCGGCGACGCTCGTCATCAGGGCGTCGTCGCGAGGCGGCGGGGTGGTGGCGCGCATGACGAGCGCTTTCTCGACGATCTACTCGCGAACCTGGATGCCGCGCCGTTTTTATTGATCCTTGATGGCGTGCAGGATCCACACAATCTCGGCGCCTGCCTGCGCAGCGCGGATGCCGTTGGTGTGCATGCGGTGATCGCGCCCAAGGACCGTTCGGTTGGCTTGACGCATGCCGCCAGCAAGGTTGCCAGCGGTGCGGCTGAATACGTACCGTTCGTGCGGGTCACCAATCTGGCGCGCACCTTGCGGCGTCTGCGCGACGAACAGGGGGTGTGGCTGGTGGGCGCCAGCGGCGACGCCGACAAGAGCCTGTATCAACTCGATCTGAAAGGGCCGTTGGGCATCGTCATGGGAGCGGAGGGCGAGGGCATGCGCCGGCTGACCGCCGAGGCTTGCGATTTCCTCGCCAGCCTGCCGATGCGTGGCAGTGTGGAAAGCCTGAACGTCTCGGTGGCGACTGGCGTGTGCCTGTATGAGGCGCTGCGTCAGCGCGAGGTCGGTCTTGGTCCCGTTTGAACAGTTTATCCATCATCGTAACCATAGCCACGGCCAGCCCCTGAAATGCGGAATCCTTGCCTCGGACATCCTGTGACCGAATCTCGTAACTACTCAGCAAGTAGGAAAATCATGTTGTAACTGCTCAGATTGCCGCTGAAATGTGTCAGATCAAGGCGGGAAATGTGAGTTTACAGGTGTAAATGACCATTTACCAACGCAGAGATGGCGCATTTCAGTGGTGAGCTGAGTAGTTACCGAATCTCAAGCCATTCTCATGACATCGGGCGCGTTGTTTTCGTCATGATCGTTGGCTGGATGGCTATCCGCCTTCTCCCATCAACTGCTTTCTGATTGCCTGGAGTTCACTCTCCAGTCGATCGATACGCTTCAGTAGTCCCTCACGATCGCTGATGTCTGGCAATGAGCAATCGACCTGCCATATGCGCTTTACCAAGTCGGGATGATCGACGAAGGGGTTACGGTTGCCCTGCCACTGCCAGATCAGCTCGTTGCGCTGTATTTCCGTCGCGTCGACCGGATCTTTTCGATGCCATGCGAGGAAATCGCACAGCCGGCCAAGGCTGTTCTTGTTCGCCGGGGCTGGGCCACGGGTCAATGAGAGGTCGGGCGTCAAACTGGCGTCGTCGCCATCGTAACGGGTATCCATATAGAGCATAACCCGCGCGATATCTCCCTTCAGCCGATCCGGGATATGCCATTTCCGGCTGTCGCCGCCATGTGTCTGGAACACGGGCTGCGCGGGCAGCAGGTTGTACAGGTCGGAGTAAGCGTCCTGGATGTCGT
>JALSSX010000083.1 GCA_026984055.1 Sedimenticola sp.
GCCAGCGTCTGGAACACAAGTCATGAGGTGGGGTTGATGCGGGTGCGGGCGCATGCCGCGCTGGATGCCTTCAACACCTTTCATGTCCCTGCCCAGTGTCGCTATCTGGTGACGCTGGAACAGCCGGACGATGTGCCAGTTTTCCTCGATGATGCCCGCTTCGCCAATCTGCCACGGCTGATCCTGGGGGGCGGTAGCAATGTCTTGTTCGTCGCGGATTATCCCGGTGTCGTCATGCACATCGCATTGCCCGGGTGGAAATGGCTGGATGATCTGGGCGATGATCGGCTGCTGCGCGTCGGCGCGGGCGAGGGTTGGCATGCCGTGGTGCGGCGCAGTGTCGAATCGGGCCACGGGGGTCTGGAGAATCTGTCGTTGATCCCGGGGCGGGTCGGCGCCGCACCAGTGCAGAATATCGGCGCCTATGGCGTTGAATTGAAGGACCGCTTTGAGTCGTTGCAAGCGATCGACCTGAACGACGGCGCGGAGCGGATGTTCTCGCGGGATGACTGCCAGTTCGCCTATCGTCACAGCCGTTTCAAGGCCGAGCCGGGTCGCTGGTTGATTGCCTCGGTCGTGCTGCGCCTGCCGAAACGCTGGGAGCCGAGGCTGGACTATCCGGGGGTCGAGGCCGTGCTGGCCGGCAAGGCAGCGACGCCGGCGCGTGTCAGCGATGCGATCGTCGCGATCCGTCGGGAAAAATTGCCCGATCCTGCGGACATCGGTAATGCAGGCAGCTTCTTCAAGAACCCGATCGTTAGCGCAAAGCGCCACGATGAGCTGAAAGCATGCTGTCCCGATATGCCGGGTTTTATCCTGGCGGACGGTCGGGTGAAGCTGTCGGCCGCCTGGTTGATCGAACGCTGCGGTCTACGTGGCCTGCGCGATGGCGATGCCGGCGTCTATCCTGGCCATGCGCTGGTGCTGGTCAATCACGGTCGTGCGAGCGGCGCTGATCTGTGGCGGCTGGCGACGCGGGTGCGCGCCACTGTGGCGGAGCGCTTCGAGGTGCTGTTGGAGCCGGAGCCGTTGATCGTGCCAAACGCGATGCCGTCTCAGATGTCCTCGCATGGACACAGATAGCCATAATCGCCGCGCACGTCGCGCACCAGGCGCTTCAATTCATCGCGTCGGCCGTCGAAGATCGCCACCTCGGGCGCGTCGCGGTCGAACAGTGCGTCGATCGCTTGGTCGGCGGCCCGCAAGACCGCTTCACCGACCTGCTTGTCGGCATACCCCCGGCATACCGGGCATTCCTCCAGCACATGCGTGCTGGCGGCGATCGTCGTTGCAATGCGGCGCTTCTTCGCGTCGCGGCCAAACAGGCGTTCGAACAGCTTCCACATGGTTTCTACTCCTTGTCGGGTTCGGTAGTGCTCGGGCGTTCCGCGAGTATCACCTCGGCGTTGAACGGCGTGCTGCCGCGCAGACCTTCGAGGGACACCTTCGAGCCGGGACGCAATACCGACACGATGTTCAAAATGTCATAGGCGTTCTTCAATTCCTGACCATTGATCTCGGTGATCACGTCGCCGGGCCGCACGCCCGCCTGGTCGGCGGGGCCGTCGCGCAACACGGCGGAGATCAGTACCCCCTTGACGATCTTCAGGCCGAAGGCACGGGCCAGCGCCGGCGTGACATCCTCGCCGGCGACGCCCAGCCAGCCACGGATCACCCGGCCATGCTTGATGATCTGCTTCATCACGCCGATCGCCAGATCGGACGGGATGGTGAAACCGATGCCCTGGTAGCCACCGCTCTTCGAGAAGATCGCGGTGTTGATGCCGATCAGGTTGCCACGCGCGTCGATCAATGCGCCGCCAGAGTTGCCTGGGTTGATTGCCGCGTCGGTCTGGATGAAGTTCTCGAAGGTGTTGATGCCGAGGTGGTTGCGTCCGGTGGCGCTGATGATGCCCATGGTCACTGTCTGGCCGACGCCGAACGGATTGCCGATCGCCAGCGCGACATCGCCGACGCGCACGTCGGCCGAATGCGCTACCGGGATGGTCGGCAGGTTACTCGCGTCAACCTTCAGTACCGCGATATCGGCATCGCTGTCGCTGCCGAGCACGCGCGCGTCCAGGCTGCGGCCGTTGTTCAGGAAGACCTTGATCGCGTCGGCGTCCTGGACGACATGGTGGTTGGTCAGGATCAGCCCGTCCGCCGAGATGATCACGCCGGAACCCAGACTGGTTTCGATATGCTGGCGTGGTTGACCGAGACGGCTGCCGTAGTAGCGCCGCAGGTAGGGGTCTTTCAGCAGCGGATTCTCGCGCTGGGTGGTAATCTTGGCGGTATAGATGTTGACCACCGATGGCGCGGCGGCACGTACCGCAGCGGCATAGCTGAAGGGTGGCGTGTTGTCGACCGATCGGGTCGGTCGCGTGGCCTCGCGGATCTGGAGACTTGGTTCCTGGTCATTGAATCGCAGGGCGACATAACCGGCGATCAGACCGGCGAGGATCGAGGCGACGACGAACAACAGAAAGCGATGGATGAGCATGATTTTTTCGGATGACTCCGGGCCGGGGTTTCAGCCCGGTATTGTACTGGTAAGGATGGTTGGATGCTTGATTTGCATGAATTGACGACCTATTGCGATCGGATGTTGAATATCGCGGCGTTCGATGACTATTGTCCCAATGGGCTTCAGGTCGAGTCGGGCGGCGAGGTCCGGCTCATCGTCTCCGGGGTGACCGCGTCCCAGGCGTTGGTCGATGCGGCGATCGACGCGCATGCCGATGTGCTGCTGGTGCACCACGGTTACTTCTGGCGTGGCGAGCCAGCACCGTTGACCGGCCTGAAGGGTCGGCGTATTGCTGCGTTGTTGCGCCATGATGTCAGCCTGCTGGCCTATCATCTGCCACTGGACGCGCACGCGGAGGTCGGCAATAACCGCCAGCTCGGCGAACGTCTGGGGTTGGCTGCATCCGCTGGACCACTGGCGGAGGGTTCACTGGTCTGGGCGGCCGGGCTGGAGACGCCGCTGAATGCCGGGACGTTGCGTCGCCGCATTGCCGATGCGCTAGGCCGGGAACCGCTGCATATCGCCGCGAGCGATCGACCGATCATGCGTGTCGCCTGGTGTAGCGGTGGCGCGCAAGGCTTTATCGAACAGGCCGCCGCAGCGGGTGCGCGAGCCTATATCAGTGGCGAGATCTCTGAGCAGACCACGCATCTGGCGCGCGAGTTGGATATCCACTACTTTGCCGCCGGTCACCATGCGACGGAACGTTACGGCGTGCAGGCGTTGGGCGCGCATTTGGCTGCTCGCTTTGGCTTGGAGCACCGCTATATCGAGATATCCAATCCGGCCTGACACAGATCAGCGATACAATATTTTAACCTGGGTTTAAGTCCTTGGATTACTTGACGTTGGCGCGGTATTTGTACGACAATGGCGCGCCAATATTAGAGTATTACCTATCGGTGTATTTTTCGGCCATTTCAAACGCGATGCTTTCTGAATACCCGGAAAGTGGCGTTGGCCTCCAGCCTTGGGGAGTTAAACCATAATGAGTGCAGATGGCGTTGATCTAAAGAAACGCCGCATGCTGGTCGCGGCGACATCCGTTGTCGGTGCGGTTGGTGCTGTGTATGTCGCGGTTCCATTTGTGGTGTCAATGGAACCTAGCGCCAAAGCAAAGGCGCTTGGCGCACCAGCAGAAGCGGATATCAGTAAGCTAGAACCCGGACAGTTGATGCGCGTGAAGTGGCGTGGCAAGCCGGTCTGGATCGTGTACCGCACCAAACAGAATCTGGCGGATCTGCCGTCCCTGGACGACAAGCTTCGCGATCCGAAATCCGAGGTGCCCCAGCAGCCAGCATATTGCAAGAACGAGAACCGTTCGATCAAGCCGGAGTACCTGGTCGCGGTGGGTATCTGCACGCATCTGGGTTGTTCGCCGACCTACCGGCCCGATGTCGCTCCGGCGGATCTCGGCCCGGATTGGAAAGGGGGCTTCTTCTGCCCATGCCATGGTTCGCGTTTCGATCTGGCGGCTCGTGTGTTTAAGGGCGTGCCGGCGCCGACCAATCTGGTCGTGCCACCGCATCAGTACCTCAGCGACACAACGATTCTGATTGGTGACGATGGAGGGGCAGCCTGATGAGCATGCTGACGAGTATGGTGGGTTGGATCGATGACCGTTTTCCATTGACCAAGGTCTGGAACGAGCATCTGGCCCAATATTATGCGCCGAAGAACTTCAATTTCTGGTATTACTTCGGTTCATTGGCGATGTTGGTGCTGGTCAACCAGATCCTCACCGGTATTTTCCTGACGATGAACTACAAGCCGGATGCCGAACTGGCCTTCGGTTCCGTCGAATACATCATGCGCGATGTCGATTGGGGGTGGCTGATCCGCTATCTGCACTCCACTGGCGCATCGGCGTTCTTCATCGTTGTCTACCTGCATATGTTCCGAGGCTTGATGTACGGCTCGTACAAAAAGCCGCGTGAGCTGGTGTGGATCTTCGGCATGCTGATCTATGTCGCCTTGATGGCCGAGGCCTTCATGGGTTACCTGTTGCCATGGGGGCAGATGTCCTACTGGGGCGCTCAGGTGATCATCTCGCTGTTCGGCGCGATACCGGTGGTTGGCGACGATCTGGCATTGTGGATTCGTGGCGATTACGTGATCTCGGATGCGACGCTCAATCGTTTCTTCGCCTTTCATGTCATTGCGGTGCCATTGATACTGGTGATGCTGGTGTTCTTCCATATCGTCGCGTTGCACGCGGTGGGTTCCAACAATCCGGATGGCATCGAGATCAAGAAGGGACCAAAGGGTAATCGTTGGGGCGACAAGGCGCCGGCCGATGGCATCCCGTTCCACCCTTACTATTCGGTGAAGGACATCGTGGGCGTCGGCGTGTTTTTGATCATCTTCTCGGCCATCGTCTTCTGGGCGCCAGAATTTGGCGGTTGGTTCCTTGAGCCGGACAACTTCACTCCGGCGAATCCGCTGAAGACGCCCGAGCATATCGTGCCGTTGTGGTATTTCACGCCGTTCTACGCGATTCTGCGCGCGGTGCCGGACAAGTTTCTCGGCGTGGTTGCGATGGGCGCGGCGATCGTCGTGTTGTTTCTGCTACCGTGGTTGGATCGTAGTCCCGTAAAATCGATTCGGTACAAGGGCCTGATCTTCAAGTCGGCGCTCGCGATCTTCGTGGTTTCCTTTATCGTGCTCGGTTATCTGGGTACCCAGCCGGCGACGCCTGGACGCACCATGCTCGCGCAGTTCTTCGGCGTGTTGTACTTCCTGTTCTTCCTGCTGATGCCAATCTACAGCAAGATGGATAAGACCAAACCCGTGCCAGAGAGGGTAACCGAATGAAAAAGCTAATCAGTGCGCTGCTTTTACTGGTGACTCCGGTGGCGGCATTCGCGAGCAGTGGTGTCCACCTGGATAGTGCTGACATCGATCTCAACAACAAGGCGGCGGCCCAACGTGGCGCGAAGTATTTCGTGAACTACTGTCAGGGTTGTCATGGTTTGAGCTATCAGCGCTATGAGCGCATGGCAGCCGACCTGGGCCTGAGCAAGAAAGAGGTGATGGACAATCTGGTCTTCACCGGCGCCAAGTTCGGTCAGACGATGAAGAATGCGATGCCGAAGGCTGATGCCGAGAAGTGGTTCGGCACCGCGCCGCCGGATCTGAGCCTGATCGTGCGCGCCAAGAAGGGAGGCGCGGATTGGTTGTATACCTATCTGCGTAGCTTCTATCTGGATCCCTCGCGTCCCTTTGGCGTGAACAACCACGTCTTCAAGGATGTCGGCATGCCGAACGTGCTGTGGGAGCTTCAGGGCTTGCAGATCGCCAAATACCGCACCGAAAAAGACGACAGTGGTCACGAGCATGAGGTATTCGAGGGTTTCGAGCGCGTCAAGCCGGGCAAGATGTCGCCAGAGGAGTTCGATGCCATGGTGCGTGATCTGACGAGCTTTCTGGCCTATGTATCGGAACCGGCTCAATTGAAGCGCAAGAGCATGGGGATCTGGGTGATCGGTTTTCTGCTGATCTTCTCGATACTGGCGTATTTTTTGAAGAAGGAGTACTGGAAAGACGTGCACTGAGTGCGCTGATTTCCGGTTCGCGGGGGCGCCTGACGAAGTCATGCGCCCCCTTTGTGTTTTCCGTGGTGGAGTAATAAATGTCCGTTGTTTCAAACAAACGATCTGTCATGACGCTATATTCAGACCCGCAGAGTATCGATTGCCACCGGGTGCGTTTCGTCCTCGCGGAGAAGAATGTCACGGTGGACATCATCGATGTCGATCCGTTGGCGCTGCCCGAGGATGTGATGGATCTGAACCCCTATGGCACCTTGCCGACCTTTGCCGATCGGGATCTTACCGTGTATGACGCCATGATCGCGATGGAGTATCTCGACGAGCGTTTTCCGCATCCGCCATTGTTGCCGGTCGATCCGGTGTCACGCACCGCAAGCCGCCTGTTGCAATATCGGGTCAATCGTGATTGGTACAGCCTGGTCGGGCGTATTCTCGCTGGCGGCAAGGATGCGACCAAGGCGCGCAAGGAATTGAAGGAAAGCTTGATCTCGACCGCGCCGATCTTCGATGCGCGGCCATTCTTCATGAGCGAGGAGTTTTCCCTGGTCGATTGCAGCGTCGCGCCGTTGTTGTGGCGCTTGCCGATGCTGGGCGTGGATCCCGGTCCCAAGGCCAAGCCGTTGCATGCCTATGCCGAGCGTATCTTCTCTCGCCAGGCCTTCCAGGACAGCCTGACGGAACTCGAGCGCGAGATGCGAGGCTGAACGACGTGACGCCCAATCGCCCCTACTTGATTCGCGCGATCTACGAATGGTTGGTCGACAACGGCATGACGCCGCATCTTCTGGTGGATGCCCGCGCCAATGGTGTCGAGGTGCCCCCGGCCTATGTCAGCGACGGACAGATCGTGCTGAATATCGCCCCGGGTGCTGTTCGAGACCTTCGGCTGGGCAACGACATGATCTCGTTCAACGCCCGCTTTGGTGGCTTGCCAACGGATATCTTCGTGCCTCCGGGCGCCGTGCTCGGTATCTACGCGCGCGAGAACGGGCATGGCATGTTGTTTTCGGAGGACGCGGATGGCGACGGTGGCGAACCTCGCCCCCCCTCGGGTGGCGGGCGTCCCTCGCTGAAGGTCATCAAGTAGACTATCGCATGGCCGGACGGGTCGCTCAGTCGATCACCAATTCCAGTTTCAGCTCCACGCCCCAGGATGCGCGAAAATTCTCGTCGTCGCGGAAAGCGAGTTGTGGCGCGATCTCGCTAAACAGGCGTTTCTTCCACAGCGCATGTCGATAACGGACCCGCACCCGGGTTTCATTCAATTGTCCGCCGACCCCACTCTTGAATGCGTTGTTCCATTCGTAGCGGACGATCCGACCGCTTGTCAGTGTCTGGTCCAGCGCGAAATCCAACGAGTATTCGTAGCCGTCTTCGTTCGACTCCAGCCACAGACCGCGCAGATTAGTGCGGAATAGCAAGCGATTGGCCAGCAGGCGATCGAAATTCAGGCGGGTATCGGACTCCCAGCCGTCATCGGTATGCCACAGAAGTTCCTGAGTGAAGCGGCCCAGCCAATCCCTGTATTCGAATGTGCGACGGTATCGCGGTCCGGTAAACATATGCAGCGAGCCATCACGGATCTTGGCGCCGATGCGCATGCTGATGTTACTTTCCCCATGGTCGCGAAAGAAATATTGCAGGCCGAGGTTGGAGGTTGAATCCAGGCCACCGCGTGGGCCGAAGAAATCCGAGTTGTCGCCGAGCGCGCCATCGCTGCCAGAATCCTTGCTGAAGAACAGATGCAAGCGTTTCTCCACCCGTGGCAGGGATACCTTTGCCCGCAGTGCATAATCGGTTTCGTTTCCGCCAACAGTTTGCATCAGCCCCTTGATGCTCAATGTGACCCGGGTGTTCGCTTGTTCGATGAAACGCTGATTGTCGCCAAAGTAATCATCGATTCGACGCGCGTAGTGATCGAGCCGCAGTGCGATTCGAGACAGTGTTTTGTCGATGGATGCGCTTGCCTCGCTGCCACGGGTGCTTGTACCGAGGCCAAGGCTGGTGGCCAGGAGGCTGTTCAAGAATAGCCGCCATGGCGAGAGCCAGCGGCGGATGCCGGTGGCGGATGAAGTCTGCGGGTCGATGCTGAGCAAGGGCATGAGTCATGGTAGCGGAACCGGGTGGAAAATGGCAAGAAAGGTCGTATCAATCATTTCTCAGGGATTACCCTTATGCCCGCTTATGATTGCCCGTATAGCATTTGATTTATATTAATCAGCGTTTCCTGATGTTGTCGGATTTTCACGCTTTAATCCTCGTCAAGGCGCGGAAATTGATCTAGATCAAGGTTTGCTTGTGGCGGTTAACTGTTTACTCTCCGTGTGGGGCGGTTTCGGCTGATGCCGGGCCGAAAAAGTGCAGCACCCTGTACCGATAACAGATAAACACCGAGAGGAGGAATACCATGCGGAGCTTTATTCTCTGCGTCAGCCTGTTGCTGGCATATAGTGTCTCCATGGCGTCCGTGAAGGAACCGCCACCAAATATGTCGGAAACCACGAAGAAGTGCGTTACCTGCCATAAGAAACACAGTCCCGGGATTGTTCAGCAATGGGGCGCGAGCAAGCATTACCGGGCGAATGTCGGTTGCTATGAGTGCCATAAGGCTGATGAGGGCGATAAGGATGCCTACCTCCATGACGACAAAAAGGTCAAGAAACTGATCTCCACCATCGTCTCTCCGCGTGACTGTCAGAATTGTCACGAACGCCAAGTGAAGGAGGCCGAGGCTTCCCACCATGCGAAGGCGGGACGTATCCTGGGTTCCTTGGATAACCTGCTGGCCGAGGTCGTGGAGGGTAACCGCGATATGATCACCGATGCCTTTCCCAACGGGAATTCGGCGACGGCCGTGAACGGCTGCTGGGCTTGTCATGGGTCCCAGGTCAAGGTGCTCGAGGATGGTCTGCTTGATCCCGCCACCTGGCCGAACACCGGTATTGGCCGTATCAATCCCGATGGTTCCGAAGGAGCTTGTACCGCTTGTCATCAGCGCCATGAGTTCTCCACCGCGCAGGCGCGCCATCCAAATACCTGCGGTAAATGCCATTTGGGTCCCGATCATCCTCAGAAGGAGATCTACGAGGAATCCAAGCACGGCATCGCATTTTTTACCCATGAAGCGGATATGAACCTGGATAATCCCAAATGGATCCCAGGTGAGGATTTCAACCTGGGTCCGACCTGCTCGACCTGCCACATGGGTGAAACGCGCGATCAACCCGTCACGCATAACGTTGGCCTGCGCATCAGTTGGAATAATCGTCCGGTAGTCTCCATACGTCCAGAAAAGGCCGATGCCAAGATGGGCCTGGAAAGCGCGAATGTGAACTGGGAAGATCGTCGCGACAATATGAAGGATGTCTGTACCGCTTGTCATGAGGACAACTTCGTCGACAACTTCTACTTCCAGTATGATTCCCTGGTCGAACTGTACAACAAGAAGTTCGCCATACCGGGCCTGGCGTTGTACAAGATGGCCAAGCCGTTGTTGCGTCCGGCCAAGTTCAGCAACAAGCTGGATTGGACTTGGTTCAAGATCTGGCATCACGAAGGCCGTCGCGCGCGTCATGGCGCATCGATGATGGCACCGGATTATGTCCACTGGAACGGCCTCTTCGAGGTTGCCGAGAACTTTTACCTGAAGATGATCCCCGAGCTGGAGGAATTGGTCGACAAAGGCATGCACTCGAAGAAGATCAAGCAGCGTAAAGCCGCCAGGGAACTGAAGAAGAAAATCGCCCAAGTGTTGGATAGCAAGGATCACCGCTGGTTCAATGACAAGATGGATCCGAAGGAAAAGGCCGCGCGTAAAAAGGCCGCCGCCGAGTTCAGGGCGCGCTATAGCAAGTGATGGGCATGGCGTTCTGCCATTGAACGTGCCAATGGCCCTCGCCGGCGCCTGCCGGAGAGGGCTTTTTTAGTTCTGGAATCCAGCACTGAGCGTGCCGGAATTCCCCGGGCTGGAGGAGTATTCCATGAGTATTACAAGAAGAAGTTTTATGAAACAAAGCGCGGCTGCGGCTACCGCTGCTGCTGCTGGCGTCAGCCTGCCTGTCACCCTGGTGAAGGCGGATGACATGGACGACAAGGACGTTCGCTGGGACAAGGCGCCATGCCGCTTCTGCGGTACCGGTTGCAGTGTCCTGGTGGGTACCCGTAATGGCCGGGTGATTGGTACGCAGGGTGATCCGGATGCACCGGTGAATCGCGGTCTGAACTGCATAAAGGGCTATTTTCTGTCCAAAATCCTATATGGCCAGGATCGTTTGACAACGCCGCTGTTGCGCAAGAAGGACGGCAAGTTCGACAAGGAAGGCGATTTCGAACCCATCGGTTGGGACGAAGCCTTCGATATCATGGCGGAGAAATGGAAGGCCGCGATCAAACAGAGTATGAGAGAGAACCGCCACAAGTCGGTCGACAAGATGACATCGCGAGTCGGTATCTTCGGTTCTGGTCAATGGGCCATCTGGGATGGCTACGCCGCGTCCAAGTTGTACAAGGCAGGCTTTCGTTCGAACAACATCGATCCGAACGCGCGCCACTGCATGGCCTCCGCCGTCGGTGGCTTCATCCGCGCCTTCGGCATCGACGAACCGATGGGCTGCTACGACGATCTGGAACATGCCGACGCCTTCGTCTTGTGGGGTTCCAACATGGCGGAGATGCATCCGATCCTGTGGTCACGCCTGACCGACCGGCGCCTGACGCACAAGGGCTGTGAGGTTCATGTCCTGTCGACCTACGAAAACCGCTGCTTCGAGTTGGCAGATAATTCTCTGGTGTTTACGCCGCAGACTGATCTGGCGATCCTGAACTATATCGCCAACTACATCGTCAGCAACAAGCTATACAACGAGGACTTCATAGGCAAGCATGTCAACTTCAACAAGACGCCGACCGACATCGGCTACGGCCTGCGTCCCACCGACCGGCGCGAGCGAAAGGCGCGTAACGCCGGCAAGGGCAAGCTGAGCAAGATCAGTTTCGATGCCTATGCCAAGTCGCTGAAGCCCTATACCTTGGCGTACGTCAGTGAGCTGTCCGGCGTGCCGAGCGAGCGCCTGGAACGCCTAGCGAAGCTGTATGCCGATCCGGACAAGAAGATCACCTCCTACTGGACCATGGGTTTCAATCAGCACACTCGTGGCGTGTGGGTCAATGGCCTGATCTATAACGTGCATCTACTGATGGGCAAGATCTCCGAGCCAGGCAACGGTCCGTTCTCCTTGACCGGACAACCCTCCGCCTGTGGAACCGCGCGCGAGGTGGGTACCTTCTCGCATCGTCTGCCGGCCGACTACGTGGTGAAGAAGAAAAGCCACCGCGATTTGGCCGAGAAGATCTGGAAGCTGCCGGAAGGCACCATTCCCGGCAAGGTCGGCTACCATGCCGTATTGCAGAACCGCATGCTCAAGGACGGCAAGTTGAATGCCTACTGGGTGATGTGCAACAACAACATGCAGGCCGCGGCGAACATCAATGGCGAAGCCTATCCCGGCTACCGCAATCCGAGGAATTTCATCGTCGTGTCGGACCCCTATCCGACGGTCACCGCGACCTCGGCGGACCTGATCCTGCCGACCGCGATGTGGGTGGAGAAAGAAGGCGCCTATGGCAATGCCGAACGACGTACCCAGTTCTGGCGTGAGCAGACGCGCGCGCCGGGACAGGCCAAATCGGATGTCTGGCAGATCATGGAGTTCTCGAAACGCTTCAAGACCGAGGAGGTCTGGCCCGAGTCACTGCTGGCGAAGAAACCGGAATACCGTGGCAAGACCCTGTATGACGTACTGTTCAAGAATGGCCAGGTCGATAAGTTTGAGTATGAGGGCGTGCATGACGAGGCAGGTAACCAGTATGGGAACCACGAGTCTGAGCATTTCGGGTACTATGTGCAGAAGGGACTGTTCGAGGAGTATCGTCGCTTCCAGTTCGAAGGACCGAAGCGAGGCCATGAACAAGCCCCGTTTCAGGCCTACCACAAGGCGCGCGGCATCCGCTGGCCAGTGATCGACGGCAAGGAAACCCTGTGGCGCTTCCGCGCGGGCTACGATCCACATGTGCCGGAAGATGCCCCCGATGGCCTACGTTTCTATGGCCGCAAGGATGGTCGGGCGAACATCATCACCGCGCCCTACGAGCCGCCACCCGAGGTGCCGAACGATAAGTACGACCTGTGGATGTGCACCGGGCGCGTGTTGGAACACTGGCATTCCGGATCGATGACGCGGCGCGTGCCAGAGCTGTATCGTGCGGTGCCGGACGCGGTGATCTTCATGCATCCGCGCGATGCTTCCAAACGGCGCATGCGACGTGGCTCGCTGGCCAAGGTGCAGAGTCCACGCGGCGAGATCATCGCCCGGATAGAGACGCGCGGCCGCAACCTGCCACCGGAAGGGCTTATCTTCGTACCCTGGTTCGACGCTGGCAGACTGGTGAACAAGTTGGTCTTGGATGCGACCGACCCGTTGTCGAAGGAAACGGATTACAAAAAGACCCCGGTGCGGGTCGTCAAGGCTTGATGGGAGGATTGAGTGATGAAACAGTATAGAATAAGCGCTGTTCTTGGATTCGTCCTTGCCGTGTTTGCGTTCGATGCCAGCGCGGTCGATGGTGCCAGCTCGTTGCGAGGTTATCGACCGGTGGAGAAGATATCCGTGCGCCCGGCTCAGGCACGCGTCATCCTGCCGGACAAGGTCTATCCGCGTTCCTACAAGCATGCGCCGCCGCTGATCCCGCACCGGGTAGATCAGGCGCGCATCAGCTTGAAGAAGAACCAATGTCTGGGCTGCCACAGCGATCTCGAGGCCGGTGACATCAAGGCGACCCCGATCGGCAAGAACCATTATGTCAACCGCAAGGGCGAGCGTACCGGCTATGTTTCCACGCGCTACTATTTCTGCACGCAATGCCATGCGCCGCAGATGAACAAGCCACCGTTGGTGGATAACCGCTTCAATCCCGAATGGAAGTAGCCTTCGGGCACGGGTGGATCGATTAGCAGGATGTTGAAAAAGTCCTTCCATGGATCTTTTCAACGACGGAACCGGAAAATGCCATTTCCCGGTTCCTTCATTTTCAATGACTTGTAGTCATCGAAAATGGCGGTACATCCCTATACCGCACACAGGCTGTTGAAAAATGCCATTTTTCAACAGCCTGCTAGCCCGGATTTCTCACCGGCGTTCGTCGCGAGGTGGTTCAAGGGTGCGGCATGGCTGGCGTTCGCAACCGAGGGCCGCGCAGGCGTAGCCGACACTACGTCGAGCAGCCCGACCGAGCGAACGCCAGTCAGGGCCTGCCATTGGGCCGTCGCAGTAGAAGGCCGGTGAGAAATCCGGGCTAGAATCCGCCCGGCAACAGATGACAGGAGAAAAGAATGACGTTTAGAATGATCTTGCTGGCCGCTGTATTGTTTCCGTTCGTGGTAATGGCTGGTGCGGCCGAGGATGCCGCCGGCTATATGCAGCGAGGTGCCCGGTTCTTTGCCGAAAAACACTTCGACAAGGCCGAGCAGGCGTTCCTGAAGGCCACCGAGCTTGCGCCGGATTCGGCCAAGGCGTGGTCGAAGCTCGGCGCGTTCTACCTGACGCAACACAAGGCGGAGGATGCGGCGAACGCTTATCAGCAGGCAATCATCGATGATCCGGAAAACCCGAAGTACTTCGTCGCAATGGCGATCAGCTATCTGCATCAGAGCGAGTTCGCGATGGCGCATGCGATGGCAAATCAGGCGTTGCAACTCGATCCATCGATGAAGAATGCGAGCAAGCTGGCTGAGTATATCGATGCCCGTCAAAAGGTTATCGAACAGGCGTCGAAAGCGGATGTGGCCCTGCATCAGGACGTGAAAGTCCCATCCAAGGGCAAGGAGGCGGCCATGCCAATGCATGCCAAGCCCTAGCCGGATGGTAACTACTCAGCAAGTAGGAAAATCATGCTGTAACTGCTCAGATTGCCGCTGAAATGTGTCAGATCAAGGCGGGAAATGTGAGTTTACAGGTGTAAATGACCATTTTCCAACGCAGAGATGGCGCATTTCAGTGGTGAGCTGAGTAGTTACGCCGGATGTTGAAAAAGTCCTTTCATGGGCTTTTTCAACGAGGGAACCGGAAAATGCGATTTCCCGGCTCCTTCATTTTCAATGATTTGCCGTCATCGAAAATGGCGGTACATCCCCGTCCCGCACACAGACCGTTGAAAAATGCCGTTTTTCAACGGTCTGCTGGCCCGGATTTCTCACCGGGTCGCGTAGCGAGGCCGCTCAAGGTGGTGTGATGGCTGGCGTTCGCTACCGAGGGCCGCGCAGGCGTAGTCGATACTACGTTGAGCCGCCCGACTGAGTGAACACCAGTCAGCGCGCCGCATTGGGTGGTCGCAGTCGTGAACGGGTGAGAAATCCGGGCTAGGGATCATAGGTGACTTTCTGACGGCGGGGCGTTGTTACTGTCATGATTGTGAGGGTGATATTCCCTCTTGTTTCGAGCCCGCGGGCAGACCCTTGCCCGGGTTCAGGATATTGTTCGGGTCGAACTGACATTTGATCCGGCGCATCATCTCCAAGGTCACGGGATCGATCTCGCGGGCGACGAATTCACGTTTCACCAAGCCGATGCCATGTTCGCCTGACAGCGTGCCGTCGAGTTGCAGGACGAGATCGAAGACCTTGGACAGGCAGGTCTCCGCGCGTCGCATCTCGGCCTCGTCATCGGGGTTCACCAGCAGGTTGGTGTGGATATTGCCGTTGCCGGCATGGCCGAAGTTGACGATGGTGATGGCGTGTTCGCGCGCCAGCCGTTCCAGGCCGGAGATCAGTTCCGGGATGCGAGATACCGGCACGACGACATCTTCGTTGATCTTCTTCGGTGCGATGTTGCGCAGCGCCGGCGAAAGCGATTTGCGTGTCTTCCACAAGCGCTCGATCTTCTCTGGCGTATCGGCGAGCGCTACCTCGATGAGTCCGTCCACCCGCGCGGCGGCGACCACGGCGCTTACCGCGTCGTCGATACAGGCGCGCTGACCGTCGACCTCGATCATCAGCAAGGCGCCTATCCCTTCGTCCAGGTCCGGCTCGGCGTAGTCACGGATCATTGTGATTGCTCGGCCATCCATGAACTCCAGCGCGCAGGGCGTCACTGGCTGCGCCATGATCGCGGCCACTGCCCGCGCGGCGCTGGCGACATCCTGGTAGCTGAGCTGTAGCGTCTGCCGCGCCTCCGGCAACGGGGTGAGCTTCAGCGTCGCCTCGGTGATGATCGCCAGCGCGCCTTCGGAACCAATGATCAGACGTGTCAGATCAAGGCCGACCACGCCCTTGGTGGTCATCACGCCGGTCTGTAGCATGCGGCCGTCGCCGGTGACGGCGCGCAAGCCCAGCGTGTTCTCCCGCGGCGTGCCGTACTTCACGGCTCTTGGTCCGGCCGCGTTGCATGCCAGATTGCCGCCGATGCTGCATACCGCGCTGCTAGTGGGGTCCGGTGGCCAGAAAAAGCCGTGTTCGGCCGCCGCCTGTTGCAGCTCGGCATTGGTCACGCCGGGTCGCACGACGGCGAGACGGTTCGCCGGATCGATATGCGGCGTGGCGCGCAGACGTTCGGTGGAGAGCACGATGCCTCGTTGTTCCGGCACGGCGGCGCCGGCGGTGCCGGTGCCGCGACCGCGCGCGGTCAGTGGGATACGTGATGCGTTGCACCACTGAACGACATCGCGTACTTGTACGACATCGCTTGGAAACACGACTGCGGAGGGTAGGGATTGCAGTCGGCTGTTGTCGTAGCCATAGGCCCAGCAGTCGCCAACCTCGGTGAGTACCGCGTCCTCGCCGAGCCGTTTTCGGAGCGCCTTCCCGATCTGGCGGTCAGTTGGTGATGTCAAATAGCTTTACCACGCGTTGCACGCCATCGATATGGCGGACCAAGTCGACCACGGTTTCGGTTTCTTTCGGCGTCAGCAGGCCCATCAGGTAGACCACGCCATCCGATGTCAGTACCTTTACCCGGGTTGGATCGAAGGACTCCAGCTTGATGCCAAACAGCTTGACCTTGATCTTGGAAGTCAAGTACGCATCGGCCGCGTCGGTCTTCAGCGGCAGGCGTGGGCCGATGGCGATCTCGTTGTACACTCGCTTGACTCTCTGCAGGCTGCTTGCGTAGTCGGCCACGCGCTGGCGTATCGAGTTGTTCTCGGCGGTACCGGCGAGCAGCACGCTGAGGTTGTAGCTGGTGACGCTGATGCTGCTCCGGCTGGCGATGTCTTCGTGCTTCGAGATGAAATCCATGAGCTTCAGCTTGATCGCCTGGTCGTCGACGATGACGCCGCTGGTGCGTCGGTCATGCACCACGCCGGCGCCGGTTGCCGCGCCGCCGACCACGACGGCCGCGCAGCCACCGAGCAGGGCGCTGCTGGCCAGAACGAGGATCAACAGAGGGATGGACAGGTGTTTGCACCGCTTCATGATCATTCTCCAAGTAGTTGGCTGTCGGTCAGTTCGCACAGGCAGTGGATGGCGAGCAGATGGACCTCCTGAATGCGCGCGGTGCGCTCGGACGGTACGCGAATCTCGATATCATGGCCCGACAGCAAGGCGCCGGCTTGGCCGCCATCGCGTCCGCTCAGGGCGATCACTGGCATATCGAGATCGTGCGCGGCCTCTATCGCGCGCACGATGCTCGGCGAGTTGCCGCTGGTGCTGATCGCCAGTAGCAGATCGCCGGGATGCCCGAGCGCCTGGATCTGGCGGGCGAAGACCTCGGCATAGGCGAGGTCGTTGGCGACCGAGGTCAGCGTCGAGCTGTCCGTGGTCAATGCCAATGCTGGCAGGCCGGGGCGGTCGCGCTCGAAGCGATTCAGTAGCTCTGACGAGAAATGCTGCGCGTCGGCCGCTGAGCCGCCGTTGCCGCAACTGAGGATCTTGCCGCCCTGTAGCAGGCGCTGGACGATCAACTCGGCGGCGGCGGCTATCGGCACGGCGAGTCTCTCCGCGGCGAGTTGCTTGGTTTCGATACTCGCGGCAAAGGCGTGGCGCACCTGCTCGCTCAGCATACGCTTGGCACTCCGAAAAGCGCGGCTTCAATCGGTGCCAAAGGCATTCTTGATCCACTCCATATCGCCGTTGGTGATGGCGATGACATCGAAACGTTGGGCCTTGCCGGCATGTTGCTCATGGTACTGCAAATAGTGTCGCGCGGCGGTAAGCAATTTACGCTGTTTGCTGGCGGTCACGCTTTCCGCCGCGCTGCCAAAGGCCGCGTTGCGCCGGCTGCGAACCTCGACGAATACCAGGATGTCTCCCTCCAGCATGATCAGATCTAGCTCGCCGGCGCGGCAGCGGTAATTCGCCTCCAGCAGGGTCAGCCCCTGTCGCCGTAGCCAGGCGAGGGCATGTGTCTCGGCTGCCCGACCGATGTCGCGCGCTTCGCTCATGGGGACGGCGCGTCTTCGGTAGCCTCTGGGGCTATCTCGGCCGGCTTCGTCGCGTAGCCGATGACCATTGGCCGGCCATCGCTGAAGCGCGCCCAGACCAGCAGTCGATGCACGCGGCGCCGGTTATCCATATATAGGATGCCGGATCGGCCGGAGAGTTGCATGTCGGGCGTCACCGCCATGCGCTTCACCACCTGGGCGAGTCGATAGGCGTCTTCGCCAAGCGCTTCGAGACGCACCAGCGGAGCGTTGGCGTCGCGCGGGGCATCGCGCTCTTCGTCGTTGCCTTCGACATGCAGTAGCGCCGGAATATCCGTGAAGTAGATACCGTTCAGGTCGATGTCTAACTCCGGCTGGGAGCGGCCGTTATAGAGCATCGATGTGGCATACACTGGCAGGCCGCCGGCGCGATAGAAGTTGAACAGCGGATTGATCTGGCGCGCCTGCATGGTCTTCGCGACCAGGAAGATACACTGTGCGTCCGGGCGCGGGCGGGGTTCGAATTCCAGCCTGATGCGCAGCATGGCGATCAGCCGTTTG
>JALSSX010000084.1 GCA_026984055.1 Sedimenticola sp.
GAAATACCTGTTGGCAGATAAAGGCCATGACACCGACGCGATTATCGCTCAGGCAAAGGAATGGGGCATGGAACCTGTGATCCTGCCACGTAAAAACCGCAAAAAGAGAAAATGCGATTTCCTCTTTGCTCACATTTTCCATCACTTATCGTGATCGAAAAGGGTGGGACATCCCGGTCCCACTCGGGCATCTCGATTTTTCGAGATGCCCTTTATTGTGAGTCAGTAACGCGCATGTTGTTCAGGGCGCTTCAGTGAGCACACAATATTCCGGTGTTTGGCCGGTCGTGGTCATATCGTTGGTCGGCGGCTGCCTGTGACTCGTCCGCGGGAACGTTGTGGATGCGTCCACGCTGGCTTGTCTCGGACACCCCTCGGCGAAATCACGGGCAACCTTTCATGCTCCGGGAGGTTTCAGGTCTCCACTTGAGTGTCAGCGTTGCCCCGTTTTGTCGCGGAAGAACTCCGGCGTGGCCATCGCAGCGCGATGCGTGGCCTCGTTGTAATAGTGGGTTTCAAATGGGCGGTCGATGACATCTTGTTCGCGGAAATCGCTGAAATCGCCTTGCTTGCGTGCGGCGGTCGCCGACCACCAGCCGGAAGGGTAGATCGGTTGCGGGAAGAACAAGGTATGCAGGCGTTCAAAGCCGGCGGTCTGCATCGCGTCGCGCATGTCGGTGAGAATCGGCATGTCGAGCATCGGTGACTCACTCTGTTGGATCAGGATGCCACCGCTGTCCAGCGCGCGCAGGCAGTCGCGATAGAAGTCTTCCGTAAACAGTCCCTCGCCGGGGCCGATCGGCTCTGTGCTATCGATGATGATGATGTCCAGTTTGCCGCCATCGGCCTGCTTGATCCAGCGGATACCGTCGTCGAACAGCAAGGTCGCGCGCGGATCGTTGTTTGATTCGCACAATGCTGGAAAGTGGATCTCGGCGAGATGTGTGACGCGCTCGTCAATATCGATCTGTATCACCCGTTCTACCTCGGGATGGCGCAATACCTCGCGCAAGGTGCCGCAGTCGCCGCCTCCGATAATGGCCACGCGTCGCGGCGAGTCATGGCAATACAGCACCGGGTGGGCCAGCATTTCGTGATATAGAAAGTTGTCGCGGCTACTGAGCATCACATAGCCGTCGATTACCATTAGGCGCCCCCAGTGCGCGGTGTCGTAGATCTCGATGTGTTGAAAAGGCGTTTTCTCCTCGTGCAGTCTGGCGCGTATCCGCAGGGAGAAAGCCGTGCCAGCACGGTCGTGAATCTCGGTGAACCAGTCTTCGGGGAAAGTCATTGGCGTTTCCAGTGTGGCGGTTTGGCCACATGCTAGCTTTGGCTGTTGTATGTCGCAAGCGTGGCTGGCGGTGATATTCGTGCCCCGGCTTTCCATCCCACGCCTGTCGGCTGCCTGTGATTGGTCCACGGGAGCACTTTGAATACGTTCGTGTAGGCTTGGCATCGGGCATCCCGCAGCCGGACCACAGGCGATTTTTCATGACGGCGGAGGGTGTTGTTGCCAGCATGAGGGTTAGATTTGGTGTCAATAAGTTTTACATATTCGTGGTATGGGGAGTGATGTCAACAGAACACTGTAAGGTTAATATAGTGAAGTGTATAAGGAAATTATTTCTGGCATGAAGATTGCTTTTAATTCTTTCGTTGATCTGGGTCGGAGTTATCGATGCTATGCTTGGATGATCGCGATTGTCTACCATGGCGGCTAACCATGAATTTTATTCGGCTCTGGGATTTTCCTGGAGAAATTTCGTTTAGGTCGTTTGAGCCAAGTAAAAGTCGACGTTATTTTTTGAGCGGCCAGGCGATACATCCGGGCTAACTCTCTCATGAGAGGAGCAGCACTCTCCGCTGTTATGAAAAATCGCCTGTGGTCCGGCTGCGGGATGCCCGATGCCAAGCCTACACGAACGTATTCAAAGTGCTCCCGTGGACCAATCACAGGTACTTTCACGCTCAGTAGACGTGACTATATTCGCCTGCTGATCGATGTCAGGCGAAAACAGGTAAGCAAGGTTGTCATGCTCGTGTCACTGTTTTTTCGTTTTACTCTGCTGTTGGAGGCGGGCCTTTTTGGCCTCTGTGGTTTTCTGATATCGCCAGGATACGGCGCCGAGATGCAATTCCATAGTGACTGGGTATCGCTGGGTGATTCAGGGTCTGAATATGCTCCCTTCTCGGTCGGATACCTGGGTGGACGACTCCATCTATTGCTGAGTCGGCCGGGTGGGGTCATCGAACATTTATCGCTGTCGGCGTCGCGGCCCACTCCCGTATCTGTCGCCAGATTTTCCTCGGAAACGCTTCCATTGGCTTCCTGTTCCCGGGGGCTACTGGAGGCATCGCATGGTGTTATGTTGCTCTGCGGACCAGCATTGCGGCGTATCCTGCTCCAGGATGATGGTTCGATCCATGAGTTGTCTGCGTTGACGATTGGAATGCCGGTGGCGAAAAGGTATTTCAAACGTTTTGCTGTCCGACATTTGTCGGATGGCCGCGTTCTTGTCGCCGCGGTGGACTCCTGGCGCATTGCAATCTGGGAGCGCGACGCGCGAACGGAAGATTTTAATCTCGCGTATTCCATGCGCGTTCCCTGGGGCGGCAGGGCAGTTGAATGGCTTGATCCGTCGATCGTTGAATCGTCGGGTTCTCTGCACATGCTTTTTGCCGCGCGCGTTCCTTCCAGCGACCAATCAATCTCGTTGTTTAAGAGTCGCTTCCTACATTTATTCAGAAAAAAGACTGATTCGACTTGGCGGGCCAAGGCTGTCGATCATATTCCCGATACGCCGAATAATATCCTGAGCGAAGCGCGGTTCGCGACAGGAGGGAGGCGGCTTTATCTTGTCTATGTGCTCGATTCATCCTTGTACATTCAGTCTGCCGCCGAGCGTTCGAATTGGTCCAGGCCCGTGAAATCAGGAGCCTGCACGCCGAATCATCTACAGGTTTTTTCCGGGCGTGCGGCGGCCTTGTTCTGGGTGGATGATTGCTTTCAAGAGCATGAATGGTGGGTGCGTCTGCCGTTCTCTACCTTGATACCCAAAGGGCGGGGTAATTGGCTCAATAACGACGTGATGACTCTGGTATTGGGGGCGGCCGTGGCTGGGGGAAAGCCCGTGCGCGTTACCTCCGAGCTTTCTTTTACGGATCAGATGGCCGTGGTTGCGCTGGATGCGTCTACTTTTTTTGTATTGAGGTCTGGCCGGAAAAAGGTCGGGTATCAGCTTGATAGCTATAATTATAGTAATGAGTACTTTTTTCGATGGGGAAACATGTCCATTCAAGGGGCGGATTATCAATTAAACAAACAGACATGCACACTGCCGGTGTGTATGTCGTCAGGGGAGTATGATGATAAACCACGTTGAAATGAAAAGACTGGCGCGAACGCAGGTGGCGATCGCCGTGGGCGTCCTTGTCTCGGGAGGGGTGCTGGCTCAAGATGTCTGGCCTCCAGAGCAGTCCGGGAATGTGCTGGCTGCGCAGACATCTCCGTTTGCACCACCGGATAAGGATGATGTGACCTTCGTTGTGGACGATGCGCCGGGGTTGGATACCGGCTGCACCTTCCGCTCGGGCGGGCCGTTGATCTTCAATGTGCCGATTACTCGGCATATCGGTGATAGAGATAAGCTACTGGCTAGTGGCGCGATAAAGCCGACCGCGACACTTCGCATGCCCGCGTTTGATGTGGATTATAATGGTTCGCCACCTCCCGAGCGTAATCGGGTATCCATTAACGGGCATGTGGTTCCGGGAGACTTTCTTACCGGTGAGAACAACGTCTGGAAGCTGAATGCCTTTGAGATACCTGTCGACTGGCTGGAGTTTCCCGCCGCTGGCGATCCAAAAGCGAATCCGGCGCTGAATCAGATCCGCGTGGATATCGACACGGCAAGCAGTAGCGAAAGGTGGTGCACGGCGATCGATTGGGCCGCGTTGAGCATCAAGGTTACTAGGCCACATCTGTTGGTGCATGGGATCTTGTCGGATGCGGCTACCT
>JALSSX010000085.1 GCA_026984055.1 Sedimenticola sp.
CCCGGATCCTAACCCGTACATCTCACCGGGTGGCGAGATGAGGACTCGTCGCTAGCAGGATGTTGAAAAAGTCCTTCCATGGACTTTTTCAACGAAGGAACCGGAAAATGCGATTTCTCGATTCCTTCATTTTCAATGACTTGCAGTCATCGAAAATGGCCCTAGTTCAGCCAAGAGGGCATCTCGATTTTTCGAGATGCCCAAGAGATATCCCAGGCCAAGCCCAATGGGATGTATTCACGGCGTGCCCGCGGACGCACCACAGGCAACCGGCTGCGTACTTTCACGCTATAATTCCGGTGTTCGGCTGGCCAAACCTATAGACTCCAAGTGATGATCACATCCACGCACCTTTCCGAACAATTCGACGCCCACGGGTTTCTGCGTGACCATTGGCAACGGAAACCACTGCTGCTGCGCAACGCCATGCCGAGGCAAGCCCTGCTCGATCCCGAAGCGCTGGCCGGACTCGCCTGTGAGAGCGAGGTGGAGTCCCGCCTGATCATCGGCAACCTGGAAAACGGCTGGCGGCTGCAACACGGTCCGTTCAGCGAGGCCGATTTCAATGCCCTGCCAGACAGCGACTGGACCCTGCTGGTACAGGACATGGACAAATGGCTGCCCGGCTTCGCCACGCTGCTCGACCACTTCCGTTTCCTGCCTGACTGGCGCATCGACGACGCAATGGTGAGCTATGCCGTGGAAGGTGGTTCGGTCGGACCGCATACTGATTCCTACGATGTCTTTCTGCTACAGATGCGTGGCCGGCGCGAATGGCGCGTGATGCACCAGGCCCAGCCCGACCCGGAACTCAGCGACAACGGGGAATTGCGCATCATGCGCGATTTTCACGCCGACGAGACCTGGCTGTTGGAACCCGGCGACATCCTCTACCTGCCAGCTGACATCCCACACTGGGGCATCGCGCGGGGAGCCTGTATGACCTGCTCTATCGGCTTTCGCGCCCCCTCGCAACGCGAACTGCTCGGCGCGGCGACAACCTGGATGGAAGAACACCTGCAAGGCGCGGAACGCTATCTCGATCCACCGCTTGCGAACAACCCTCACCCCGCCGAGCTGGAACCGCGCGCCTTCGCGCGTTTCAAGATGTTGCTCGACGCCGCGACGCGTCTCTCCGAGACGGAACTCCATGCGATGTTCGCCCACTTAGTGACCGAACCCAAACCCGGTTACGAGATCGAAGCCACCACACCGGCCCTGGACAGCGCCACTTTTCATACCGCGCTGCGGGAACACGGCATGCTATACCGCCACCCAGCCGCGCGCCTCACTTACTATCATGACCCCAGTGACAACTACAAGCTGTGGGTCGGCGGCGAAGCTTTTCCCGCCGACCACGAACAATATGACTTCCTCGGTGTGCTGGCGGCCCATGCCAGCCTGCATTTTGGCTATCTGGAACCTTGGCTGGAAGCGCAAGGAAACCGCGAGCTGCTGACCACGCTGTACAATCGGGGGATATATGCCTTCCAGGCGTGAAAACGCATCGGATTACACCGTCCACCCGGCCAACTGGGAACGCGATGGCGCGGCCCTCGCCAATGTGCGCCGCCGCGTCTTCATCGAGGAACAGGGTGTACCCGAATCACTGGAATGGGATGGCGAGGACGCGCGCGCCTTCCACATCGTCGCCGAAAATACCAGCGGCTCCGCCATCGGCACCGGCAGACTGCTGGACACCGGACATATCGGACGCATGGCGGTGTTGCCAGCATGGCGTGGCCGTGGCGTGGGCCGCGCGATACTCGCCGAACTGCTGACAACCGCAAGCCAACGGCGCTATCCCCGCTGCTGGTTGAACGCCCAGGCCAGCGCAACCGGTTTCTATCTACCCTTCGGCTTCATCGTCGACAGCGATGAGTTTCTCGATGCCGGCATGCCACATTACAGGATGATCCATGACCCTGAACGATGACAATACCCTGCTCGGTATCAGCGATACCAAGCACATCACCGACGATCTGATCCACGCGCGGCGCGCCTGTGTGCTACTTGCCGAACAGACCCACTACAATCTCAGCCTGTTCAGCCACCGCCTGGAGGCCGAATTGTTCGACCAGCCGCCATTCGTCGAGGCAGTTCGTCAACTGGCCACTCGCCGAGCGCGCAGCCAGATACGCATCTTGATCTCCGACACCAGGGATATCCGCCTGCGCGGGCATCAACTCGTCAACCTCGCCCAGCGGTTAACGAGCAACGTGCATATTCGCAAGGTCGGCGACGAATACCGCGAGGAACCGGACAACTTTCTACTCGGCGACGACGCGGGTTATCTCTATCTGCCGGACTGGCGCGATGTCCACCACGCGCGGATCAACTTCAATGACCGTCTACGCGTCCGCCAGCTGAACGACCGCTTCAAGGAGATGTGGGAACACAGCCGCCCCGACCCGGCGCTGAGACAATTGAGCCTGTAATCCCGGACAAAATACGCCACAGTCAGGCAAACAACCACGTACCTTCACGATAAATCCTGTCCAATTTTTTTACATTATCAGATCATATGGATATAGTGAATAAACGTCTTCCAATTGATATTCATCATAAAATTCAATCCGGTACGCTTCTTGCTTGACGACCCCGAGCAAATGCGCGTTTCATTAAATTTAGGGCCTGTTGACAGTCCCTAGTTAGCTGGAGCATACCCCATGAAAAATAAAGCCGTGTCATCCCGATCGCGCTATCTCACGACCGCCATCGCAAGCTTGATCGCCGGACCAGCACTCGCCGATCCGCCACCCATCGGCAACCTGCCAAACGTCTTCTGTTTCCGCATCACCGATATCGAAAGACCCGTGGGCGGATCCGCCACCGATGCCAACAAATACTTCATCGAATTCGAGGTCTTGAACTGGACCGGCTTCGACGCGGCGGGACTCTCTCTATCATTGAACACCGGCACCACCGACAGCGGCGACGCCATTCAGATCGTCGACGCCTATATCGATGTGGACGGACGCGGCGGCGCGACGGACACCAGTTTCAACGACATCCCGAAGAACGCGACCGACGCGGCAAGCGCAAACGTATCCGACGCGCAGAATCGCGCCGACGGCCTGTCCATCCAGAGTGGTCGCGGACGCGGTGAAACCGACGCCAACGGCAACCTGCTGTTGCCCAACGACTGGGAAACCCAGGCCCGCACCAGCACATCGGTCCTGTTCGATGCCATCGACAACACCAACGGCACGCCGACCGGCACGGTGATCCCCAGACGCAATCTGCGCTTCACCGGCGAAAACAACGTACCCGGCTCGCCAGGCGACACAGACGCCAGTGGCGACAGCCGCATCGATGGCGGTCCCGGACCCTTTTCCCCTTCCGGCTTCAATGATCCCGCATATACTAGCGGCAATGGCAACGCCCTGGATGGTTTCGTCGTCGTCGTCGACGGACTCGATCCGGGCGACGTGGTGTCATTCAACTGGAACCTGCTGGGTAACGCCTCTGGCGGCTTCTTCGGCGCGGCCGATGGCGGCCCACAAGCCGCCACGATCGGCGGACCCGGCACCTGCGATGGCAGCGTCATCTTCGAGATTCCGATTGCATCGGATCAATGTCTGTTCGACATCGGTAGCCAAACCGGCGACACCTTTGGTTTTGGCACCATGAGCCTGACAGCCGTCGATCCCGGCAATCCCATGCCAAATCCAGTCTTCGTGGGCAACACCGGTTTCGTCAACGCCAGTTCCAATCTGTTCTATGACGATGTCTGGAATGTACCGAACCCCGCAACCTTCGGCATAGAGATCGGCGCCGGCCAGGTTGCCGATTTCCTGAATCCGGCGGACAACCGCTTCGGCAATACGCCGAACACCGCGCTGGCCCCGACCAATCCAGCCCCGCTGCCCGGTGTGCTTGCCCTACTCGGTATCGGGATGCTGTCGCTGTTCGGTCTGCGCAGACGCCGCGCGTAAACTTCAGTTTCCATCCTGACAAAAAGCCCGGCGAATCGCCGGGCTTTTTGCATAATCACAGCCG
>JALSSX010000086.1 GCA_026984055.1 Sedimenticola sp.
CCTTGGCGTCGTCCAATCAATCGCTGTTCAAATACACCAACCAATACGCCAACCAACCCGTAAACGACACACAAAACCGGACACTTCTGAATGGCAGAAAAGAGGACATTTCTGAATTGGGTTGACATGCCATGAAAAACAGCCTTATTCAATTCTATCGGTGAGAAATCCAGGCTAGATGGCCCATCGGCAATGAGAAGTCCCATGAAGAGCCTTTTTCAAGATTCTGATTGGGAGTGTGATGGGCTATTTCCCTTCCAGCTTGTCGATCACGCTGTTGATCTTGTCGATGCGCGTATTCGGATTGGTGAAATCGCCGTAGAAGCGCAGTTTGTCGCTTTCGATGCGGAATCGGTTCGGTTGGGTCTGGATCAACTGGATGATCAGGGCCATGTCGAGTCTGTGCTGGCTGTCGAGCAGAATGCGGCCGTCGCTGGTGCCGGCGTCCAGTTTGGTGATGCCGAGAGGCTGGATGCGCAGTTTCAACGCGGTGATGTCGAACAGGTGATTCGCCTGAGTAGGCAGCAGGCCAAAGCGGTCGATCATCTCTACCTTCAGTTCACGCAGTTCGGCGTTGTCTTTCGCGCTGGCGATGCGCTTGTACAATACCAGGCGTTCGTGGACATCGGGCAGGTAGTCATCGGGTAGGATGGCCGGTAGTTGAAGGTCGATCTCGGCGCCGTGCCGGGGGGCTTCGTCCAGCGTTGGTTCCTTGCCTTCCTTCAGTGCCTTCACGGCACGTTCCAGCAGATCGCTGTACATGCTGAAGCCGATCTCCTGGATCTGGCCGCTTTGTTCGTCGCCCAGCAGTTCGCCGGCGCCGCGGATTTCCAGGTCGTGGGTCGCGAGGGTGAAGCCGGCGCCAAGTTCTTCTAGCGATTCGATGGCCTCCAGGCGCTTGCGTGCGTCGCCGGTCATTGCACGTTTCGGCGGGATGATCAGGTAGGCGTAGGCGCGATGATGCGAGCGCCCGACGCGGCCGCGCAACTGGTGCAGTTGGGCGAGTCCGAGGTGGTCGGCGCGGTCGATGATGATGGTGTTGGCGCTAGGCACGTCGATGCCGCTTTCGATGATGGTGGTGCAGGCGAGGATGTTGAAGCGCTGGTGGTAGAAGTCGCGCATCACTTGTTCCAACTGACGTTCGCGCATCTGTCCATGGGCGACCTCGATTCGTGCCTCCGGCACCAGCCGGGCGAGCTTGTCGGCGGCGTTTTCGATGGTGCTGACTTCGTTGTGCAGGTAGTAGACTTGGCCGCCTCGCTTCAGCTCGCGCTGGATGGCCTCGATGATCAGCGCGTCGTCCCACACGGAGACAAAGGTCTTGATCGGATGACGCGCGACTGGCGGCGTGGCGATCACCGACAGGTCGCGCATGCCGGACATCGCCATGTTCAAGGTGCGCGGGATTGGTGTCGCGGTCAGAGTCAGGATGTCGACCTGGCTGCGCAGGCTCTTCAGACGTTCCTTATGGCGCACGCCGAAGCGATGTTCCTCGTCGATGATTGCCAGGCCGAGATCCTTGTACTGGATGTCCTTGCCGAGCAGTTTATGCGTGCCGACAAGGATGTCGATATCGCCGGATTTCAGACCTTCGGCGATGTGTTTGATTTCTTTCGCCGAACGGAAGCGCGACAGGCTTTCGATCTTGAACGGCCAGTCGGAGAAACGGTCGAGAAAGTTCTGGTAGTGCTGTTCGACCAGCAGGGTGGTCGGTGCCAGTACCGCGACCTGTTTGCCGCCGTTCGCGGCGACGAAGGCGGCGCGCATCGCAACCTCGGTCTTGCCGAAGCCGACATCGCCACAAACGACGCGATCCATTGGTTGCGGCGCCCGCATATCATCGATCACCGCCTGGATGGCGCTGGCCTGATCGGGTGTCTCCTCGAATTCGAAGGTAGCGGCGAAAGCCGTGTATTCCTGCTCGTTCAAGCGGAAGGCGTGGCCGCGATTCGCCTCGCGGCGGGCATAGATGTCGAGTAGTTCGACGGCGACATCGTGCGCCTTCCGCGTCGCCTTGCGCTTGAGCTTCTCCCATTGGTCGCCGCCGAGCCTGTGCAGCGGCGCGCTGTCTGGAGAGGCGCCGGTATAACGGCTGATCAGGTGCAGCGACGAGACTGGTACGTAGAGCTTGTCGCCACGCGCGTATTCCAGCGTCAGGAATTCGGTTTCGGTGCCACCGACGTCCAGTTTTTGCAGGCCGAGATAGCGTCCGACGCCATGATCCTCATGCACCACCGGCGCGCCGATATGTAGCTCGGTCAGGTTGCGAACCACTTGATCGCTGTCAGCCTCGCGACGCTTGCGCCGATTCGGCTGGCGCACGCGTTGGCCGAGCAGTTGGGTCTCGGTGATGATCGCGAGATGCTGGTCGTTGAACCAGATGCCTTCCTCCAACGGTGCGATGGTGATCGCCAAGCGATCGTCGCTCTCGCTGAATGCCTGCCAGCCGTCGCATGTCCGGGGATGGATGTCGAAGCCTTTCAGGGTATCGTGCAGGTGCTCGCGACGCCCGGTGGTTTCGGCGGAGAACAGGATGCGGCCGTCGAAATCGCGTATCGCATCCTGCAGCGAGCCAGCCGGTCGCGCGGCGCGGGCTTGGAACGGCAGGGCTGGCGGCATCCGCGTGCCGAGATTGGCGATGTCGGCGTAGCCCTTGTCGCGCGCGGCGATCTCGTGACGACGGAATTGAATCGCCCGACCCCGTTTCAGTTGGCCGATCAGCTCGTCGGCGTTCAGGTACAGTTGCCGGGGGGGTAGCAGCGGCCGCTCGATATCGTGGCGGCGTTGCTCGTAGCGCGAATCGACTTCGCCGATGAACTCGGCGGCCAGTGCCTGGGCATCGTCCGGGAACAACGTCAGGTGATCCGTCGGCAGATAATCGAACAGTGTCGCGGTTTCTTCGTGGAACAGTGGTAGGTAGTATTCGAGGCCGCCTGGGGTCATGCCCTCGCTGACATCGCGGTAGATCTGGCTGCGCGCCGGATCACCCTCGAACTGCTGGCGGTAGTTGGAGCGAAAGCGGGCGATGGCCTTTTCGTCCAGCGGAAACTCGCGCGCCGGCAGCAGTTCGATGCGTTCGATCTTCTGTTGTGATCGCTGGGTCTCTGGGTCGAACAGGCGGATGGTGTCGATCTCATCGTCGAACAGATCGACGCGATAGGGGCGTTCGCTGCCCATCGGAAATAGGTCCAGCAAGGCGCCACGCACCGCGAATTCGCCATGGCTCATGACCTGCGAGACACACTGATAGCCGGCCGATTCCAGGCGTCGGCGCATGGTGTCCAGTTCCAGTCGGTCCCCGCGTGCCAGCAGCAGTGCGTGGTGCTCGACGAAGCTGCGCGGGCACAGACGTTGCGCGAGTGTCGCCAACGGCGAGACCAGTATGCCATGCTTCAGCGAGGGTAGGCGATGCAGGGTACTGAGGCGTTCCGAGACCAGTTCCGGCAGGGGCGAGAAGACATCGTAGGGTAAGGTCTCCCAGTCGGGGAAACCGAGTACTGGCGTCTGTTCGCCGAGGAAGAAACGCAACGCGGCGGACAGCATGTTGGCTTGATGCACATCCGGCGTCGCGACGCACAACGGTCGGTCGCCGGCGCGCGCCGCCTCGGCGATAGCGAATGCCAGGCTGTCGCCATGGAGCTGACCCCATTGCAGGCGTTCGTCGGGTTTTCGTGGGATGGGGAGATTCTTCATAAGCAGCGTGATTTTCGCATATCGGGCAGGGCGAGGCGAGGGAATGGCCTGTGGCGTGGGTGTATAATTCCGAGCCGTTGTACCACGCTAGCAGGATGTTGAAAAAGTCCCCCCATAGAGTTTTTCAGCGATGGAACCGGAAAATGCGATTTCCCGGCGCCTTCATTTTCAATGACTTGCCGTCATCGAAAATGGCGGTATATCCTTGTAGCGTACACAGGCCGTTGAAAAATGCCATTTTTCAACGGCCTGTGTGCCCGGATTTCTCACCCGCTCACTACTG
>JALSSX010000087.1 GCA_026984055.1 Sedimenticola sp.
AACTACAAGACCGGCAAGCCAGCCTAGCCGACCTGCACAGCGAGCTGAACAAGGCGCGCGCTGCGCAAAACACCCTCACGCATGACAAGGCCGCGTTGCGGCAACAACAGGATGAAACCCGCGAGGCACTGCGTCAAGCGCGAGACGCACTCACCCAGTATCAACAAACCAGCCAGCGGACCCTGAACGACAAGCAGGCCAGGATCTCGGCGTGCGAGGCGGAACGCAGAAGCCAGCAGGCCGAGCATATGCGCTCGATGTCGGCACTGGAAACCCGGCTTGCCGCCTGCTCGACACAGCTCACCGAGCTGCCGAAACTGAAACAGCGCATCGCCAATCTGCAGAGCCAACTGGCCGACACTGATGGCGACGGTGTTTCCGACGCGGACGACCATTGCGCCGACACGCCCGCCGGTCATCCGGTCGACGACAACGGTTGCGAAGCGGATCGCGACCAGGACGGCACGCCGGACATCGCCGACCTGTGCCCGGACGATGCGGCCAGCAACACGCGCATTCCGGGCTGCCCGGACGGCGCGCCGATCCGACTCACCGGGGTCCAGTTCCAATTCAACTCCGATCAAATGAAACCGGAATCCGAGGCGCGTCTGCAACAGGTCATCGACATATTGAACGCGCACCCGGATGTCGCCATGGAGATCGCCGGTCATACCGACAGCATCGGCAAGGCCGCGTATAACCAGCGGCTGTCCCTGAAGCGCGCGGAAAAGGTACGCGACTATCTGGTCGAGCACGGCATCGCGGCGGAAAGGCTGCAAGCCAAGGGCTACGGCGAATCTCAACCCACGAGCGACAACAACAGCGATGCCGGTCGCGCGGAGAATCGGCGGGTTGAACTGCGCGTGCTGCCCGCCGACACGCCTTGAGCAAAATCGCCCACGTCAATCTGATCACCGGGTCCCTGGGCAGCGGCAAGACCAGCACCATCCTGAACCTGCTGAAGCAACGACCGACGGGAGAAAGCTGGGCTGTGCTGGTCAACGAATTCGGTGATCAGGGCATCGATGGCGCCATCATCGCCGCAAGCGGCGAAGGCAGCCTCGCCATCAGCGAAGTCGCCGGCGGCTGCCTGTGCTGCGCCGCCGGCGTCAGTTTCCGGGTCGCCATCACGCGCCTGCTGCGCGAGCGGCGTCCCGATCGACTGCTTATTGAACCCACCGGCCTCGGACACGCTAGCGGTATCATCGACATCCTGCGCGAACCCGAACTGGCCGACCCTATCCGCCTGGACGAGATTCTCTGCCTGGTCGACGCAAGAGAATTCAGTCCCGCGCGACTTCGGGATTCAAGCCTATATGCCAACCCACTACAGCTTGCCGACGTACTGATACTGAACAAGGCCGATTTGGCCTGCGAACAGCAACTGAAAGCGGTCGAAGACTGGGCTGAACGACTGTATCCGCCGAAACAGGCGATCGTCCGCGCCATCCATGGCAACATCGACGCCGCGCTGCTTCAGGGTGGGCATTCGACCCGCGAATGCGGCACACCATTCCATCGCGCCGAGGATACGCGACAACACAGCCTGAGCCTGCGCTTTCCGCCCGAACGGGTTTTCTCCCGCCCAAAACTGCGCCGATTGCTCGACAATCTACGCTTATCACCCGGTGTGCTGCGCATCAAGGCCATCCTGCGTACCGGCAAGGAATGGACGCTGGCCAACGTCACCCCAGACTCGGTCGAACTCTCACCAATCAGCTACCGTCGCGACAGTCGCGTCGAGCTGATTCACGATGGCCAATTCACCTTGAATGTTCCGGCGTTACAGAACCTTTTCGATACGCTGACGGGTTGAGCCTTCCCTCTGGCGCGGATGACCTTCCGAATCAGATCACCCAGGCTGAAGAAACCACGGAAGCGGGTTCCCGTGAATTCATTCATAACTGCAAGCGGCCAACCTTTGTCCCACCAACATCACCCGATCCCTGAACCCCTCGGACAGATCCCCGGCCGCGCCATCCTCGCGGTAGTAGCACGGAATCAGGTCGAGCAATAGGCCGGGCAGTTCACTGCGCCGCAGGCGAAAACCCGCTTTCTCCGGGCCGATGCCGACAATGCGTGGGCCAAAGGTTTCATAGAACAACAATCCGTCGGGACGCAGCGCCTCGACCAACGCCGGCAGCAACGGCCGATGCAGGAAGTAGCTGACGACGATGACATCGAAGCTTTTCGCCACCGGCGGGGCGGCAATCACGTCCCTGACCTCGGCGCGAATGCCCGGTCTTGCCTGTCCGCGCAGTCGTGCGATCGCTACTGGTGACAGATCCCAGGCAGCCACCCGCATGCCGGCCTCGGCCAGCAAAAGGCTGTTGCCGCCCAGGCCGCAGGCCAGATCCAGCGCATCACCCACCGCTGGCAACAGATGACGATTCTCGCACAGGACACGCGCGGCTTGCGGCGGCGCTTGGTTTTCCGCATGCCGCCGGTTCCATTTGCGACGCAAGGCGTCGTTTTGATCAGGCATCCAGGCCACGCGCCAGATCGGCCTGGATATCGTCGATGCCTTCCAACCCAACCGCGATGCGGATCAGGCCGGCGGCGATGCCCGCGACGGCCTTGTCCTCGTCGGACAGGCGGCCATGGGTGGTGGTCGCCGGATGGGTAATGGTGGTTTTCACATCACCCAGGTTGGCGGTAATGGACAGCATCCGTGTCGCATCGATGACACGCCATGCCGCCTCTTTGCCACCTTTCACGACAAACGACAGAATACCACCCGGCGAGCGTTGCTGGGCCTCGGCAAGTGCATGTTGCGGATGACTGTGCAAGCCCGGATAATACACCTTCTCGACCGCCGTCTGGGTCTCCAGCCAGGCCGCCAATTGACCGGCATTGCGACTGTGCGCTTGCATGCGCAGGTCCAGAGTCTCCAGGCCCTTCAAGAACACCCAGGCGTTGAAAGGACTCAGCGACGGTCCGGTGGTGCGCAATACCCCATGGACCTCCTCACCGACCTGCTTGGCATCGCCAACCACCGCGCCGCCCATGCAGCGGCCCTGGCCATCGAGATACTTGGTCGCGGAATGCACGACGATGTCCGCGCCCAGATCCAACGGTCGCTGCAACGCCGGTGTGCAGAAGGCATTGTCCACGACGAGCAGACAGCCATGCGCATGCGCCAGATCAGCCAACGCGCGAATGTCGCCCAGGCCGGTCAACGGATTCGACGGAGTCTCGACGAACAGCAAGCGGGTGTCGGGCGTGATGGCATGCTCCCAGGCGCTCAGGTCGTCCAGTGGCGCGTAACGGGTGGTCACGCCGAAACGCCGCATGTAGCGGTTGAATAGAATCGTCGTGGTGCCAAAGATACTGCGCGACGAGACGATGTTATCACCCGCCTCCAGCAAGCCGAGACACACCGCCATGATGGCGGCCATGCCCGAGGCGGTCGCGACCGCGCATTCGCCGCCTTCCATCGCGGCCAGGCGCTCCTCGAAGATACGCACCGTCGGATTGGTAAAACGCGAGTAGATATTGCCCGACTGATCACCGGCGAAGCGTGCCGCCGCCTCGGCGGCGCTGTCGAATACAAAGCTGGAAGTCGGGAAGATGGGTTCACTGTGTTCGCCCTCGGCGGTACGCCGATGGCCGGCGCGGATCGCGATGGTGGCGAGATCCCAGTCGGGATCGAAGGTTGGAGAATCTGGATCGGTCATGATGCTGTGTCCCGTGATAGAGCCGCAGCCAAAGCGTTCCGCTTTAGCTGCATTTGTATCGCGCCCGCAATCTGGTTCAAATCGGCGCATTTTCACAGCCTAGTACCCGCCCCTCCCGCTGTCAAGAAGCCAGGCAGGGGGTGTCAACCCAATTCAGTAATATCCTCTTTTCTGCCATTCAGAAGTGTCCGGTTTTGTGTGTCGTTTACGGGTTGGTTGGCGTATTGGTTGGTGTATTTGAACAGCGATTGATTGGACGACGCCAAGGGTGGTCTGCCGGCGGCTT
>JALSSX010000088.1 GCA_026984055.1 Sedimenticola sp.
CTTGATCGCGGTTTCGAGATTACGCAGATCGTTCAACGCATCGAAGATGCGGAACACGTCGACACCATTGATCGCCGCACGCTCGACGAAAGCCTCAACGACATCGTCGGCATAGTGACGGTAGCCGAGCAGGTTCTGTCCACGCAGCAACATTTGCTGCGGGGTGTTCGGCATCGCCTGCTTCAGTTGCCGCAGGCGCTCCCATGGATCCTCGCCTAGATAGCGGATACAGGCGTCGAAGGTCGCGCCGCCCCAACTCTCAAGGGACCAAAACCCCACCCGGTCGAGCTTGGGCGCGATGGGAAGCATGTCTTCCAAGCGCATGCGTGTTGCTAACAGTGACTGGTGCGCATCGCGCAGCACGACATCTGTGATTCCGAGTTTCGTCATAGGCTGAGACTAGGGAGAGTGGATGGAAAGAGTACCAGAGTCAGGAACGGCCCTGGCGGTACTTGCTGACCGCGGCGGACAATACCGCGATCAGCGCGGCATCCGGGCGGGTACCCGGAGTCCGGGGCGCGACGGAAAAAGCAGGGGCAAGCTCGTCCGGCTCATCGTCCGCGACAGTCACGACCAACCAGGACACCAGCTTCATCGCGCCTATGAGCAACCCCAGGAAAGAGAGCACAATCCCCATCCCCAACACCATCAGGCTCAAACCCTGCATCAATTGATCCACTAGCGACACCGGCCCCCCTTTTCAGTGAAATGGCGACAGCGCCAAGCGAATTGCCGGGCGCGCTTCCAGCTCCGCATTTCTAGTGAAAACCCTGACAAAAGTCAAGCTGCATCGTACGCATGGCCACGGCCAGGCGCGAAAAGGCATGTGCGATAATTCCGACGCTTGGCAGGCCGGGCGATACCGGCATGCAGCTTTCGCGTTATCATCGCCGCCAGGCCTTTGCACGTACTCGTAAAATCGATGACTCTTGATAGATTGACCAAAGGACGTTTTACCCTTATGAAAATCACCGTATTCGCACGTTTACTCGTCATGTCCATATCGCTTACCGTCCTGTTGTTATTGAGCGGGTGCGAATCGCCGAAGGAAAAAGCCGCAAGCTATGTCAGCAATGGCGACAAGTTGCTCGACGAGGGCAAACTGGCCAAGGCCCGCCTGGAATTTCGCAATGCCCTACAGTTGAACAAGCGGCTCGTTCCCGCTTGGCACGGGCTTGCGCGCATCGCCGAAAAGAAACGGGAATGGAAAAAGGCCTACGCCCTGTACAACAAGGTCGCGTCCCTGGACAGCACCCATTTACCAGCACAATTGGCGCTCGGAAAGCTCAATGTCGCCGGGAACCTGATCGAAAAAGCCCAGAAGAATAGCGAGACAGCGCTCAAACTGGCGCCGGATGACCCCGAAGCCCATGCATTATCCGCATCAGTCAAGTACCAGCAAGGTGATATCAAGGGCGCGATCAAGGAAGCAAAGACCGCGCTGAAGACCGACCCAGGCAACATCACCGCATTGGTTCAGATGGCAAACACACGCATCGCCGCCAAGGATCCGGACGGCGCGCTGAAATACATCGATATCGCCATCCGGCACCACCCGGATACGATCGATCTGTATCAACTGAAGATCGCGACACACCTCAAGGAGAAGCAGTTCGACAAAGCCATCGACAGCTATCACGAACTGATCGCGCGATTTCCCGACCGAGACGATTTCAAGAAAGCGCTTGCCAACGTCTATGCTGAAACCGGCGCGCTCGATAAGGCCGAGGAGACTCTGCGCGCACGGATCGCGAGCAAGCCTGACAACGTCGCCGCCACCATTGATCTTGCCATTTTCCTACGCAAACACCGAGGAAAGGACCAGGCCGAATCCGAGCTTCGCTCGCATATCGGTGAAAACACCGACCCAGAGCTCTCTTTCGCCCTCGCCGAATTGTTGATCGTCAATGAAAAGAGGACCGGGGCGAAAGCCATCTACCACCAACTCATCGAACGTCATGGCGATTCGCCGAATGGCCTAAAGGTCCGCAATAAACTGGCGATGTTGGAATTGGCCGACGACAACCCGAAAGAAGCCAGCACACTCGTCGACAAAGTGCTGAGCATAGACCCCAACAACTATCAGGCGCTGCTGACCAAGGCCAGACTCCTATTGCGCAACGACCAACAGGATCTGGCCATCGCCAATCTGCGTACCGCGCTGAAGAACAACCCGAATGCGGTTGACGCCCTGCTGCTGCTTGCCCGCACACATCTCGCCGCCGGCCGCTGGACATTGGCAAAAACCTACTATGTCAGGGCAATACAGGCCAGGCCGGAGGATACGCGCACGGCGCTGGAATATGCGCAACTGTTGCTGCGGAAGAACAAACTCGACGAGGTGGAGCAGGTGCTTCAGCCTGTTCTGGAACGCCATCCTGCCAACCCGGACCTGCTCACTGCGGCGCTTCTGGCCGATATCGGCCAGAAGCGCTGGGAACCGGCATCCACGCGACTGAACCGATTGCACGCACTCATCGGTGACGGCCCCGAATACGACCGACTTGCCGGCGTCGTTTTTCTGGGGAAACAGCAATACGCCGACAGTGTCGACGCCTTCAAAAAGGCCTATGATGCCGCGCCCGCCGACCAGAAATCGCTGATCGGGCTGCTGCAAGCCTATGTGCAGGCCGGCCAGAAGGACAAGGCCGAACAACTGCTGAAATCCCGCATCGCCGATCACCCGGACGAAACGCTTCCCTATATCCTGCTCGGCCGCTTGTTCCTCTTAAACGGCCGCGCGGCCGAGGCGGAACAGGCTTTCGAGAAAGCCATCGGCACAGCGCCCGATCGTCAAGAGGGCTACCGAAATCTGGCCGATGCGTTACGCAGCCAGGGAAGGATCGCGGATGCGATCAAGAGGTTGGAAAAAGCCACTCGGGAATACCCGGATAGCGTGCCAATTCGGGCATTGCTCGCGGAGCTGTACTCCCGCGACAATGACACCGACCACGCCATCGAACTGTACCGGGAATTGCTAAGGGACGAACCGGACAACGACATCGTCGCAAACAACCTGGCCAGCCTGCTGAGCGATGCGAAGGGTGACAGGGAAAGTCTGAAGCAGGCCGAGACGATCGCCCAGCGTTTCCGGGATTCCAAGGTGGCCTTTTTCCTCGATACGCTCGGCTGGATCGAGCATAAGCTCGGAAAGAGTAACAACGCGGCAACCCTACTGCGATCCGCAGTCCAGGCGCGCCCGGACGTGCCGGAGTTCCACTACCACTTGGGGATGACCTACCAGGCCGAAAAACAGCCACATCGGGCCCAGCGGGAACTCAAACAGGCGTTGCGGCTGGCAAAGTCCCCATTCCCCGGTATGGACGAAGCCAAGCGCGCCCTGGAAGCGCTGGCGGCTAACACAGGCTTGGAACGCGACAGCGGACGGTGAGTCCCAGTCTCCACGTACGGAATTTCGTCGCGGAAAACCGGCCGAACGCTGAATTCCAGCAGGCCGTTGAAAAATAGCATTTTTCAACGGCCTGTGTGCGGTACGTAAAGATGTACCGCCATTTTCGATGATGGCAAGTCATTGAAAATGAAGGAACCGGGAAATCGCATTTTCCGGTTCCGTCGTTGAATAAAGTCCATGGAAGGAGTTTTTCAACATCCTGCCAGCCCGGATTTCTCACCGGGTCGCGTAGCGAGGCCACTCAAGGTGGTATGATGGCTGGCGTTCGCGACCGAGGGCCGCGCAGGCGTAGTCGACACTACGTTGAGCAACCCGACCGAGTGAACGCCAGTCAGCGCGCCGCATTGGGCGGTTGCAGTCGTGAACGGGTGAGAAATCCGGGCTAGGAGACTGTCGGGTTTGGCTTGGTCAGCAAGGCATTACGCTTCACCAAGTTGAGTGCCAATCCCGGATTTTTGTTTAATGCCACACATTCCCGCAGCAATGCGCACGATTTATCAGGGCAATAGCTTCCTGA
>JALSSX010000089.1 GCA_026984055.1 Sedimenticola sp.
GCGCCTTGATAGAAACGCCAGCCGATGGCGATGATCAGCGGACTGACGTACAACGTGGCGGTGATTGCATCGATCGCCAGCACATGCAATCCGATCGAGACCACCGCAACCGATACCACAACGATATACAAGACGGCCTCGATGTTACCATCGACCATGGGTAGCACGCGCCACGGCAGCAAGGCCCAGGCCCACCCGGCCAGCCCGGTAACGACCCGGTATCGAATCAACCAGCACCGCGCATCCAGGTGTTTGGAAGAATGGAGAAAGTACACGCCAATCAGACCAAGGCGGACAATCATCAGGCCAAGCATGCCGAAGAACCAGCCGGCGAGCAGGGAAAAGGGAATGTACGCACGCAGTATCCAGGAGAGCAGCGACACCCCAACCAACACGCCGATACTCGCGGAGATGCCACCACGATATAGCTGGCGCATCTGCTCGCGGATGACCCGCGAACCGATATCCGCGTCCAGCGCTGGATGATGAACGAACGGGATCATGCCGTCGCCACGGCGATGCGCTTCTCGTTCAGCGCTTGGCAGGCCCGCGCATACGCCTTGCCCAGGCGCGTATCCAGCGACGGCGCCTCATTCATGCGTCGTTGCAGCGCCGCCTCCTCCAGGCCACGACACAAAGCCGCCACGTCACTCGCGCCAAGATTCGCGCTGGCCGATTTCAGACTGTGCGCCGCCGCCTTCAGGCGTTGCGCATCCCGGCGCGTAACAGCCGAGTGGATCTCGTCTATCAGTTCCGGCGTGGTCTCCAGATAGATATCGATGACCCGGTTCAACAACTCGGGCTTGTTCAGGATCAGGATGCTTTCCAGCGCCGACGCATCCAATACCTCGTCATCGGCTGGCGCCGACAGGGAAGCGTCATCAGAGATCGGCATGTCCACGTCGTCGTCCACGCGCTTTTCATTCTCGACTGCCTCCGGGTCCGCGCCGACTCTCTCCGGAATCCAGCGCTTGAGCATCTCCAGTAGCTGATGTTGACGAAAGGGCTTACTCAGATAATCGTTCATGCCAGCGGAATGACATTCCGCCTCGATACCTTTCTGCACATTCGCGGTGAGCGCGATGATCGGGATCGCCGGACCACCCTGCTCGCGCCGACGGATCTCGCGCGTCGCGCTGAAGCCATCCATCTCGGGCATGTGACAATCCATCAACACCAGATCAAAATCCGCAGTAGCCAGTCTATCCACCGCCTCGCGACCGTTCATGGCCACCTCCAGCCTGCAACCAAGCGGCTCCAGCATGCTCAACGCCACCTCCTGGTTCACTGGATTGTCCTCCGCCAGCAGAATGCGGGCCTCGCAATGCATATCCACGAGTCGCGCGCGCTCGATGGTAACCGCCTGGCCATTCACTGACTCGCCGATCAGCACCCGCCGCAGGCATTCATACAGTTGTCTCTGGCGCACAGGTTTGGTCAGGTAACAATCGATATGGGATTGCCGCGCCAAGCGGGATTCGTCACCGCCGGAACTAAGCATCAACAGGCGGATACCCGACAAGGCATCGTCCTCGCGAATGGCCCGAGCCAGTTCGATGCCGTCCATGCCCGGCATGTGCCAGTCAACGATGGCCACTTCGTAGGGGTCGCGCTCCATGCTCGCCGCGCGCAATCTGGACAGCGCTTCCTCGCCGCCGACGGCGCTGCCGTTGCGCATCCCCCAGGCGATCACCTGATTGTGCAGAATCTCGCGATTGGTCGCGTTGTCGTCGACGATCAACACGCGCACGCCCTTGAGATCGTCAAGACGCCAGTTTCGCCGTGGCGCGGCCTGACGGCGATAGGGCAGTGACAAGCTGAACGAGAAGACCGAACCCTTTCCCGGCGTGCTGTCGACACGCATCCTACCGCCCATCAGGCCAACCAGTTGACGCGAAATCGCCAAGCCCAGACCGGTGCCGCCGTAGCGACGGGTGGTCGAACTATCCGCCTGCGAGAAGGCATCGAAGATGCGTTCCAACGCATCAGACTCGATTCCGATGCCGGTATCGCGCACCGAGAAATCCAGTCGGCAGGCATTGTCGCCGGTCTCCTGGATGTCGATGCGCAACACCACCTCACCGCGCTCGGTGAATTTTAACGCATTACCGATCAGGTTCACCAACACCTGCCGCAGGCGATTGGCATCCCCTTCCATCTGCTCCGGCATATCCGGTGGCAGCATGGTGAGCAGATCCAGGTCCTTCTCGTGGGCGCGAGTCGCCATCAGCTCGGCGATGTCCTCGACCAGTTCGCGCAAATCGAATTCATTGCTTTCCAACACCAGCTTGCCGGCCTCGATCTTGGAGAAATCGAGGATATCGTTGATGATCTCCAGCAAGGATTCGCCGGAACGCTGCAAGGTGTCGGCAAAGCGTTGCTGACGCTCATCCAGGCCGGTGCCTTTCAACAACTCGGCCATGCCGAGCACGCCATTCATCGGTGTGCGTATCTCATGACTCATCGCGGCGAGAAACAGGGATTTCGAGCGATTCGCCTCCTCCGCCGTCTCCTTGGACAACTTCAACTGTTCGACCATCTTTGCCAAAGCATGATCGCGCCGTTGAATCTGATCGAGCATATCATTGAAGCCGTCCGTCAGTATCCCCAGTTCATCCGATGAGAAGCGTTCCGCGCGCAAACTGTAATCGTCGCTGTCGGTCACCGTCTTCACCGTCGACGACAACGCCTGCACTGGTCGGGCGATGGTCAATGCCAAACGCCGCGCGAGAAAGCTGGCCAGCAGCAATGCCAAGACCAGCACACCGAGCGCCGCCAGCGCGCCATTCGCGACCCGTTGCCAAAGTAGCGCCAGATCGATGGCCAGGTTCAGGTTGGCGATATAACGCCCATTAACCGTGATAGGATGATCTATGTCCAGATAGCCATCGCGAAACACAGCGGTTGGTTGCTGGTTGTCGCGTTTTCCGCTGTCCCGCCATTCCGTGGCCTCGTTGCTGGCGATCATCGGCAGCATGCGGCGATGTTCCGGGCGCTCGCTGGCATAGCTGGCGAACAGCTGGTTCTTGCCGGTCAGGATGCGCGCGGCAACGACACTCGGCTCGACATGGAAGGCCGAGAGAATCTCCTTTGCGGTCTCCGCATCCTGGAAAGCGACAGCTGCGGTCGCGTTGCTGGCGAGGATATTCGCCATGGTCATGCCGGAATGCAGCAGCGAGGCGCGCGTGCCGAGATAGACATTCACGATGAATACCAGCGCAACCAGAAAAAGCACCAGCGCGCTGGTCAGCAACGCCATGATCGACAGCTTTCCGCGAATCGAATAGTGGTCGAAATCCAGCGGCTTCATTTCTTGCTCCCGTCATCGATGATGCGCGCCAGTTGCAACAGCCGGGCATTCAGGCGCAAGCCCCGCCTCACCGCCTGGCGCAAATTAATGCGCATGCGAATCTTGCGTCTATCCCGGACCAGCGCCACCATGCCCCCATGCTGGGCAAAGCCCACCCTATCCGCCACGGTCAACACCGGCAATCCATCGCTCAGACGCAGGTATTCCGCCAGCTGATCATCATCCAGACCGGTCAGATACAACAGCTTGCAGCCACGCAATCCATCGGCATCGGCTTCCACCAAGCGCAGGCGCAACGGATGCCCTTGCACGCGCTCACCATCGATCAGCGAAGCCAATGTCTTTTCCACCCGGCCACGGCGCACGATGCAGTAATCGAAAGGCGTATCGGACAGCCCGAACGCCTCGTCCGGCCAGGAAATGAAATTCGAAAAGTTGTACAGATACACCGCCTTGATCTGATAGTCTGGCACTGCGGCGGCGAACAGGTATTGGGAGATCCACGGCAACACCATCAGCGACAGGGCGAGCAAGCCCCGGCGGCCGACGCCAGTGTGTCCAATGGAGGGAGAGGCACGCTTCATCGATTCAGAAGTCCCAGCGCACCTTCAACCACAGAGTACGCGGCACCTCGGTGGCGACCACGGTATCGAGCTTGTCGGAATATTCCGGATGCGCGGCATCAAGCAGATTGCGAGCGACCAACGACAGCGACAGACCGTTGTCCAGCCGCCAGCCAATGCGCGCATCCAGGCTCCAATACGCCGGTATCGCGACCCCACCACTGTCGGAGAGTTCGCCGACATAACGTAACCAGGCATCCAGCGCTATCGCATGCGATAGATCATAGCCGCCACGCAGACTGAGCTGATGGCGCGGACTGCCGCCCCCGCTACCGGTCAGGGAGGCATCGACATCGGGGTTCGGGACCAATAGGTCGGTACGCAGCCATGACCAGGCGAACTGCATACGCCAACGCGGCGCTGGCCGCCAATCGGCCGCCAGTTCAGCACCATGACTGCTGCCTTCGCCTTCGTTACCGAAGAAGGTTTCGTAGATCAGGTAGTCCGGTACATGCTCATCATTGAAGCGACCAAAGCCAAGTGTTCGCAACCCACTGTATTCATTATAGAAAAATACCGTATCGATCGACAAGCTGGCGCCAAAGCGGCGTCGATAACCAAGTTCGTAGGCAGTCAGTCGCTCGGAGTCGAAGGCCGTGGTGCCGACACCCCGCGCCAATACCGGCAAGGGCACCAACGGGGGCGCCGCAGGCACCACCGAGACGCCGGCTCGCAGGCCAGTCTCGCTGCGATTCGGCGTGCGCGACGCGCGCGACAAGGCGAGCCATAAGGTCTGGCGCGGCGCCGGATGCCACAAGAGACGCACCGAGGGTTGAAACTCAAAGCCGCTGAAATCGTTATGCTCCAGCTTGGCGCCCAATACCAAGGCCCAACGATCATTCAGCGCAATATCGTCCTGCACGAACAAATTGTACAAGCCGTAGTCAAGATGGGGCGGATCGAGTTCGTACTGCAACGGGCGCGCGCCGATATCATCGCTCATCCAGCGATAACCCGCGCCCAAGGTGATGCTGTGGCGACCAAGCCGAGGGAACAGATAATGGAAATCCAGATCAACGGTATATCGCGACTCGCGCGTCTCTTCCCGCCGCTGGTAGTCGTAATACAGTTGCACGGTGCCTTCGGCGCCATCCGCGCGCAGATGTGTCCAACGCCCGAGCAGGCTGACGCCTTGATTTTGATTGTTTTCCTCGTCTTGAACGACACCCGATAGCAGGTCCGGCCGCACGAATACCTTGCCGGCGCGCTGCGTATAGGCGTTACCGATCAGCGTCACGCTGTCATCGTTCGCCAGCAGCCCATCGATGCGAAACCCCGCGCGCAGGTCCTTGCCGGCATCGAATCCCATGTCGCCGGAAAACAGGCGCCCGGCACGATGACGACGCGCTTTGAACCAGACACGATAATCCATATCGGCATTCAACGAACCGCCATGGCGTAAGCTGAACGTGCGCTGCCCCCGCTCGCCGATGGCCAGATTCGCTTCCGAACCCAGGCTATTCTGCGCCGAACGCGTAATGATATTGATAACCCCGTTGACCGCGTTCGCACCCCACACCGAGGCGCCCGGACCGCGAATCACTTCGATGCGATCGATATCCTCGATAATGCTATCCAGCTCGCCCCAGTGGACCCCCGAGAACAACGGCGAATACACCGAGCGGCCGTCCATCAGCACCAGCAGCTTGTTCGCATAACGGCCGTTGAATCCCCGCGCGCTGACTGCCCAGGTATTCGCGTCGATACGCGCCACGTTCAATCCCGGCACCATGCGCAACGCTTCCGGGATGCTGTTCGCACCGGAGCGACGGATGTCCTCGGCGGTGATCACAAACACCGCCGCGGCAGCGTCGTCCAACGCCTGCTCGGTGCGCGACGCGATCGAGACCTGCATGTTGGACAAGGCTTCCAGGCTGAGCGTCTTCAAGCCACTCAGATCGCCCTCGGCGCAGGCCAGGCTGGACCACAGCAACACGCCCATCGACAACAGCTTACGGATAATAGACTCGATTCTTTTTGGATCCATCAAAATTTCCATACCATTTTCAGCGCATAAGTGGGATCGACCCGGGTCGATGAAGTACGACGATTCAGTTCGTCGTAGAACTCCATGTGTCCAGCATCGAACAGATTTCGCGCGCTCAGCGCAAGACTGAAACCAGCGGTCGGCTTCCAGGCGAATCGTATATCCAATGACCAGTGATCGGAGACCGGCTGGGCGTCGGCGGGCAGAGCACCGACATAGCGCAGACGTGTATCCAACAGCCAGTCGGGCGCGGGGCGAGTGGAAAGCGCAAGGCTGAACTGATGCGCCGGGCTGGTGTTCTGCCCGGGGCGGGAGAACAAATCCCGACTGTCCGGACGAGGTTGACGGTGCAGATCCAGCCATGACCAGTTGAACAGTAAACGGGTGTCCACGGACATCCGCCAGTCCAGGCTGAACTCGATACCCCGACTGGAGGCATCCAAGCGGTTTTCCACGTTCAATGGCAGGACCAAGTAGTCCGGCAAATGATCCGGAATGAAATCGCCTGGTTCGATACTGCGTAGGTCACGATAGCGAGAATAGAAGATCGCGATATCGATCGACAGGCGCGGGGTCACCATATCCCGATACCCCAGTTCCCAGCTCGTCACGCGTTCCGAAGCAAAGTCGGGACTGCCGACAAAGGCGCCAATCACCGGACGCGGACCGGTCGGCGGATTCGGCGGAATCCCGAACACTGGCGCGAAGATGTGCCGCTCGGCCACCGCCGGCCGCCGTGTCGCCCGAGAGACAGCCGCCCATAGGGAGATAGCCTCGCGCGGTTTCCACAGCATTCTCGCCGACGGTTGCAGATCAATACCGCTGACATTGCTGTACTCGGCTCGCGCACTCAAAGCCAGCGACCAGCGTTTCGCAAAGCGGATATCGTCCTCGAGGAACAGGCTGTATAGATGGCGGTCATGATCCGCCGGCTTAATCTCCAGGAACAACGGCTGGCCGGCAACGCTGTCACGCACCCAACGGTAGCCGATCCCCCAATTGAGGCCATGCATCCCACTGGGCGCGTAGTCCGCGAAAAATTCGATATCCAACGCCTGCAACCGCTCGCCAGTCGCGTCGAATTCGTTTGCATCGTAGTACAGCTTCCAGCTTTCGCCGCCCCACTCGCGCGGCCGCTGCCAGCTCGCCAGCAGATACCCGCCACGACTCTGATTGATACTCTCGACCGCGAGGGAATCACCAGAATGCACATCGATCACATTGGCGGTCACTCCGGCATCCTTGTTGTACAGACCGCCCGAGAGGCTGTAGCTGTCTCCGCTCGCGGTCAAACCGTCCACGCGGAAGCCTGCACGCAGATCCCTGCCATTGTCATGCGCTTTTCCGCCATCATCGAAACCGCCGTTCCCATGCATCCGTTGCCGCACCCACAAGCGATAATCGGTGCCGGGATCGATGGAACCGCCATGGCGCAGCGCGATACGGCTGCTCCAAGGGACACCACCAGTGACAGTCACCAGATCACCTTGGGTATCCTCGCTGGCCCGGGTGATGATATTGATCACGCCATTGACCGCGTTCGCGCCCCATACCGAAGCCCCCGGTCCCCGAATAACCTCGATGCGATCGATATCCTCCACCGGCATGTCCTGAAGATCCCAGTACACGCCGGAGAACAACGGCGTATAGACGCTGCGACCGTCGACCAACACCAATAGCTTGTTGGCGTAACGGCCGTTGAAACCACGTATGCTCACCGCCCAGGTATTCGCATCGATGCGCGCCACGTTCAAGCCAGGAACCCCACGCAGCAGCTCCGCTACCGAATCGGCCGGCGAGCGAGCGATATCCTCGTGTGTGATCACATACACCGCCGCCGCCGTGTCGCGCAGTGTGTGCGTGCCGCGCGAGGCAATCGATACCGGCATATCGGCCAGATCTTCCAACGCCAGCGACTTCAGCGTGTCGACATCCGCCGCCAATGACACCCCGCTAGCCACCAGCAGCAAACCAGCGATCCACGACGGCCTCATGCCACGTCTCCGGTGGCCGGCGCATAGACCATCTTGCGCATCAGCGCCGTCTCCACCGCGGAGTATTCCGTGTTCATCGCGGCTAGGCGCGCCCGTGCGTCCCGTGGTGAGGCATCCAGCTCCAGGGTTTCCAGTTGACGGCACATCGCCGCCAGCGTATCCGCCCCAAGGTTCGCGCTCGCCGATTTCAGGCTGTGAGCGGCCGAGTGCAGCGTCTTGGCGTTTCCCTCGCGCAGCGCCGCATCCATCTGGCGCAACAATGCCGGCGCCGAATCGAGGTAGATTGAGATCACTCTTGCCAACACACTGGGTGCGCCGGGACGCTGTAACGCTTCGAGCTTGGCCAGACAACCGGGATTCAGTCTCGCCGTGGCTGGAGCCGCCGCCGTCTCGACGGCATCGGCGGTGACGGTATCCGTCGGCCCGGCCATCTGTCGGCTCTCGACGAGGGTCGGCCGCAGCCATTTCTCCAGCATCGCTCGCAGGCGTTCCAGGCGTACCGGCTTACCGAGATAGTCGTTCATGCCGGCTTCCAGACAGGCTTCCCTGACGCCTTTCTCGACATTCGCAGTCAACGCAATGATCGGCGTCGCCCCGCATTCGCCATCAGCCTCAGCCTCGGCGCGCCGGATCGCGCGGCTCGCATCGAAGCCGTCGAGGCGGGGCATATGGCAATCCATTAGAATCAGGTCGTAGCGGGTTTCAGCCACCGCGCGCACCGCCTCCTCGCCGTCCGCGACGATCCGAACCCGGCAGCCGCCAAAGGCGCCGAGCATGTTGGCGATGACTTCTTGATTGACCGGATTGTCTTCCGCAACCAAAATGCTCGCGTCGATGTTCGGCGCATGGCCGTGATCCGGCGCCACCGCTTGGCGCATCTCGTTATCGCCCCGCTGCATCGCCGCAATCAGACTGCGATGCAATTCCTGCTGGCGCACCGGCTTGACCAGATAGGCGCCCAGATCCAGCGCGTCGGCCCGCGCCGCTTCCTGACCGACCGAGCTGAGCATCACCAGACAGGGTTGTGCAAAATCCGGATTGGCGCGGATACGCCTCGCCAACTCGATACCATCCATGCCTGGCATGTGCCAGTCGAGTATCACCAATTCCCATGGGCGTCCGGCATCGACGGCGGACCGTAGCAGTTGCAAGGCCTCGTCGCCATTCGCGGCGGCCGCGTTCGGCATCTTCCATGCCTTAAGTTGCTCGCTCAGAATCTCGCGATTGGTCCGGTTGTCATCGACGACCAAGGCCCGCACACCAGCCAGTCGACCCGCATCCGGGAGAGGACGCGCAGCGACTCTCGTCGCGCATTCAAAGCCCAGCTCGAACCAGAAATCGGAACCCTCGCCCGGCTCGCTACTGGCCTGGATGGAGCCACCCATGAGTTCGACCAGACGTGTCGATATCGCCAGCCCGAGTCCAGTGCCGCCATATCGCCGCGTGGTCGAGCTGTCTGCCTGGGAGAAAGCCTCGAAGACATGCGCGAGTTTGTCCGGTTCGATGCCGATGCCGGTATCCTGGATGGAGAAGCGCATGCCACAATGGCGCTCTGTCTCGTTGACCAGTGTTACGCGTAACACGACCTCGCCAGTCTCGGTAAACTTGATCGCGTTGCCGACCAAATTGACCAGCACCTGACGCAAGCGGTTGACATCTCCCAATATATGTTGGGGGATGCGCGGCGGAATCACCGGCACCAGGTCCAGATGCTTCTCGTGCGCGCGGCCGGCGAGCATCTCGGCAACATCCTCGATCAGTTCGCGCGGATCGAATTCGGCCATCTCCAACTCCATTCGGCCGGCCTCTATCTTGGAGAAATCCAGAATGTCGTTGATGATCGTCAGCAAGGATTCGCCGGAACGATGCAGCGATTCGGCGAAGCGCCGTTGGCGGGTGTCCAGCTCGGTGCCGAGCAGCAGTTCCGCCATGCCGAGCACGCCATTCATCGGCGTGCGAATCTCATGACTCATGGTGGCGAGAAACTCACTCTTCGCGCGACTCGCCGATTCCGCGCTCTCCTTGGCTTGCAAGGCATCCGCGATCGCGGCTTCCAGCGCGGTGTTCTTCTCGACGATCTCGGTGGTGCGTGCCTCGACCTCGGCCTCCAGACGCTGCCGATGGCGACGCAAGGCGCGGTCACGCGCCTCGACCTCCGCAAGCATCTCGTTGAATACGTCACTGAGTTCGCCGAATTCATCATCACCCGGCTTCTCTACCCGGGCAGAGAAATCCTTGCGCCGCGCGACCTCCTGCATGACGTGTTTCATGCGCAGCAATGGCGACATGAACAACTGCTGCAACGACGAGGACAATGCGATCACGATCAACACCGAGACACCGGCGATGCCCAGAATAAAGCCCAGATACTCCCGCATACGCCGCACGATACGCCGCCGCGAATACACCAGTTGCAAACGCCCGACCAGTTCGCCATCGAGTAATACCGGCCGTTGAATACTCATGTGTGCGCTATCGCGCGGATGCACGTCCGAGGAATCCATCGGCGCGAGAAAGGTATCCAACACCGGATCGGCATGACCGGATCGGAAGTATTCCGCAAGCCGTCCACCATGACGGTCATACAACGCCGCGGCAACGATATCCGGCTGACTGGCAAGCGCCGCGAGGGTCTCGGTGGCTGCTGTCTCGTCATCGAAGGCCATCGCGGCCGCACTGTTCCAGGCCAGTACATCGGCCATCGAGCGCAATACCGCGCGCGCGTCCTCTTCCACCCGGCGGTTCTCGTTACCGAGGATGATCAATACGATGATGAGCATGATGGCTACCGCCGGCGCGCCTATCATCAACATCAGCTTGTGGCGGATCGACAGATTGCGGAACAAGCGCTTCATCGACGATCTCCAACGATGGTCGCCAGTTTCAGCAGCCGCGAACTGATCTTCAAGCCTGCACGGCGCGCCGCCGACAGACTCACCTCGAAACGCAATTTGCGCCCGGCGCGCACCAGGTTGATGATGCCGCCAGCCTCGGCGAAGCCCGGCATATCGGCGATACTCAGCACCGAGCGATGCCCGATGGCAGCCAGCAGGCGGGATACCGAGCTACGGTCCGGATCACGCACGAACAGCAGATCGCAGGCATCCAGATCCGTCGCGCGCCGCACCGCGCGCACTTGCAACCAGCGCTCGTGTATCCGCTTCGGCGGCAGTTCGCGGAAGGCCGCGAGCATGCCGCCATCCGTATCGAACACACACAGGCGCAGTGATCCGGCATCGCCTTTCGTTTCTTCCATTGGCCATTCGGTAAAACGTGCAATATTGAGCACCATGGCGGCTTTCAGGGTGTTTTCTTCAAGTCGACCGGCAAACGAGGGGCTGGCGAACGCCAAGCCCGACACAACAGCCAGCAGTCCGACGAAAGCGCCGGGACGAAGAAAGCACGGCCTCGGGTTCATCGTTCTGCTCAGAAATCCCAGCGCAGCGCGATGTAATAGCTGGCGGGCACGCCTTCCGGACGGGTGAAGCTTTCCTGCACATACTCGACCCGACCGTCGTCGAACAGATTGCGCACGACAAACGCCAGCTCCAGGTTTTCATCCAACTGCCAGGCCAGGCGCAGATTCAGCGAGGCATGCGCATCCAACTGGATGGGCCGCAGACTGATTGCCGATAGCGCCTGAGCGGCGCCGACATGGCGTAACCAGATGTCCAACGTCATGTCGGCGCGCACATCCATCGCCAGGCGCACGGACAATTGCTGTTCCGGGCTGATCTCGATCTGAGGATTGACATCATCCTCGGCCGAAGTATCGATATGTGTTTTCAATAGGCTCCAGGCGAGATCGACACGCCACCAACCACCGCCCTGCCATACAGCAGCCAGTTCCGCTCCCCAGGTATCGGCGGAGCGCGCATTGGTAAATGGCAGTTTCTGCTCCAATCCTCCCGGCACGGCCGTCAGGCCATCTACCCGATTGGCGCGCAGATGTCGATAGTCGTTGTAGAACAGTGTCGCGTCCACGCTGAATGCGCTCGCCGACAGAAACCGGTAGCCCAGCTCCCACGCCATCAACTCCTCGCTGACGAAGTCATTACTGCCCTCGACCAGAACGCCGACCGGGAAGGGACCGGGGTTGAAGGTTTCGCCCGGCGGCAATACCACGTTCAGAAAACTTACCGAACGCTCCACCCGCGACGGCGTGCGCACCGCGCGCGACACCGACGCCCAGAACTTGTGTCGTTCATTCAGCGCCCAGAACAAACGCGCGGTCGGCTGGACCTCCAGACCGGTATAGTCGTTGTATTCGAACTTACTCCCCAGCGTCAGCCATAGGCGATCCTCCCGCAGCGTGATCTCATCCTGCGCGAAGGCGCTGTACAGGCTGCTGCGTTGCGCCGCCGGCGTCGCCCGCGCGACAGCCCCGCTCAGATCGTCGCGCTGGAATCGTGCGCCCACGCCCCAAACCAGGTCATTACGCCGATCCAGCGCGAAATGGTGCTGAAAATCGATATCGAAGGTAGTGACGAACTGACGCAGTATCCGCTCGTCCCGCAGATACTGATCCCAATAGACTTGCAGCACGAAATCCGAGGCCGGCGACAAGGTATGCCGCCAGCGCGCCAGCAGATTGGCATTGTGTCCCGAGGCGGAATCGATGAACTCTTCCAGATAAGGCGGCGAATAACGCGCTATGCTGAGATGCTGATGGAGATGCTGCTTGCCGTGATCGCCTTGGAAGGTGAAGCTGTCACGCGGGGATAGCCGGCCATCGACGCGAAAGCCGAACTGTGAAGCATCCCATCCATCACCGCCCTCGCTACCCTCCGGCAGATCGAAATCGCTGCGCCGGAAACCGTTCGCATAGACACGCCCATAGACGCCCTCGCCCAGCCCGGTCCCGAAACGCATGGCGCCAAACTGCTTTTCATAGGTGCCAGCGCCAGCGCTGACCAGCCCGCCTTGCGTATCCGCCGCGTGCCGCGTGATGATATTGATGATGCCATTCACCGCGTTTGCGCCCCATAGCGCCGCGCCGGGTCCCCGGATGACCTCGATGCGCTCGATATCCTCCATCATCGGGTTCAGCGATTCCCAATACACGCCGGAGAATACCGGCGTGTATACCGTGCGGCCATCGATCAACACCAGCAGCTTGTTCGCGAAACGCCCGTTGAATCCCCGACTCGCCACCGCCCATTTGTTCGAATCGATACGCCCGACATGCAGCCCCGGCACCAGGCGCAGCGCCTCCGGAATACTGCGCGCCCCGGTGCGCCGGATATCGTCGCGGCTGATGACGAAGATTGCCGCTGGGGCATCGGACAACGACTGTGCCTTCTTCGAAACCGATGTGACTTCCATGTCCAACAGCGCTTCTAGGCTCAGATCGTCCACCGCTTCGGCGAGCAGTGACGTGGAGAAAAACAACAGCACGATGAATGACGCCGGCCAAGCCAGGCACGGCATGCTGCGCGATGATGTCATTGCGGGATCCTCGATAACGGCGGGTGTGCCTCGCTATCGGCAGGATCGACGGGATTTTGACCCGGATGTCCAGGCCCGCGGCGTTCGGATCACGCAGGGTCGAAACCCGCGACGTGAAACGTGCTACACCCGGCGCCTCACCTCGCTGACATCCGGCAACTGCGCGAGACGGTCCAGCACGCGGCCGAGCTGTGCGATGTCGCGAATCTCGACCGAGAAACGCAGGGTCGCGGTGTCGGTCTTACGATTGCTGTGAGTGTTCACGCCGATGACATCGATCTCGGCATTCGCGAACACCGTCGACAGATCGCGCAGCAACCCCTTGCGGTCGGCGGCGACCACCTGGATATCCACCGGATACAATGCGTCCGCTGGCGCGGCCTCGGACCAACTCACCTCGACGAAACGCTCGGGCGCCTGTTGACGCAGTTTCCTCACCACCGGACAACTCTGGCGATGCACGGTGACGCCATGCCCGCGCGTGATGAAGCCGACCACTGGGTCTTGCGGTACCGGTTTGCAGCAACCGGCGACATGGGTGAGCAGATCGTCGACGCCATCGACGATGAACTGACCGCCAGCGCGCCGTGGCCTTGTCGTCCGTCGGGAAGACGCGGCTGGCGGACGCGCCGCCTCGTCGCTCTCGCGAAACGGCGGCTTCTGCCCCCCCCCGAGCACCTGGATCGGCGACAGGTCGCCACGTCCAATCGCGGCCAGCACGTCTTCGGTGGCATTCAGGTTGTGCTTCCTGGCGATGCGTTCAAGATCCGGACGCGGAATGCCCAGACGGCCTTGCTCGTGCTCCAGGCTGGCCTTGCCGATGGCGACATGCTCGTCGTGATTCTGCTGGCGAAACCACTGGCGAACACGGTTGCGCGCCCGCGCGGTGCGGATGTAGCCGGCATGCGCATTCAGCCAGTCCCGACCCGGCCCACCCTCGCGCGCGGTGATGATCTCGACAGCGTCACCGCTGTGCAGCGGCTGGGTCAATGGCGCGATGCGGCCATTGATGCGCGCGCCACGACAGCGATGACCGACACTGGTGTGAATCGCATAGGCGAAGTCGATCGGTGTCGCGCCGGCCGGCAACTCGATCACCTCGCTAGCCGGCGTGAGCACATAGACATTGGCCGCCTCGAATTCCTGTTCGATGGCCTCCGACTCGGCGCTGTCGTCGGATTTCTGTTCCAGCCATTGACGCATCCACAGGATACGTCGTTCCAGATCGGCGTTGCTTTCGCCGCCTTCCTTGTAGCGCCAGTGCGCGGCGACACCGAGTTCGGCATGCGCGTGCATCGCCTCGGTGCGCACCTGGATCTCCACCGGCAGATTGCCCGGACCGATCACCACGGTATGCAGAGACTGATAGTTGTTGCCCTTCGGCGTGGCGATGTAGTCATCGAACTCACCAGGAATATGCTTCCAACGACCATGCACGATGCCCAGCGCGGCATAGCAATGCGGGATGGTGTCGACCAGGATGCGCACCGCGAGGACATCAAACACCTGCTGGAAATCGATGCCCTTGCGTTGCATCTTCTTCCAAATGCTGTAGATGTGTTTCGGCCTGCCCATCACCCGCGCGGGGATGTGCATCGCGCCAAGCCGTTCGCTGAGTTCATCCATGACCTCGGCGACATAGCATTCGCGCTCCTCACGACGGGATTCGAGCAGACTGGCGATCTCTTTGTATTTGCCCGGTTCCATGTAGCGGAACGCCAGATCCTCCAGCTCCCATTTCAGTTGCCAGATGCCGAGTCGGTTCGCCAGTGGCGCATGGATATCCATGGTGATGCGCGCAAAGTCACGACGCACCGCCTCGGGCTGCTGCTTCAGCCGGCGCATCTGGTACAGACGCCGGGCAAGCACGATGATGATGACGCGCACATCGTCGGCAATGCTCAACAGCATGCGGCGCAGATTCTCGCTGGAAGCGATGTCGACCTTCTCGATCGCGCCATAGCGGGTCAGCGCGCCGATGCGCCCCAGATCGTCGACCATCGCCGCGACATCGTCACCCAGGCCGACGATTGCCTCACGCAGGGTGTCATCGGTGCATTCGCTGCTGTCCTGGAGTATCGCGGCGATCAGGGTCTCAGCATCCAACTCCAGCCACAGCAGGATCTCGGCCACCGACAACAGCCGGTGCATGCGCTGATTGCCGAAGGCGTCCAACTCCTGGCCGCGACAGGTCCAGGCCAGATCCAGCGCTGTTCTCAGGTCTTCGATATCACCGGGATATTCGTCGCCAACCGCTTCCAGCCAATGATCGACACCCTCCCGGGTAACCTCGTTCCCTGGCAAAAGCGTGCGCGCGCTGACCATTCAGTCGAGTACGTGACTGACCAGGCCATCCGCCAGCTTCGGCTCGAACCAGGTCGACTTCGGTGGCATCACCTCGCCGGCATCGGCAACCGCCATCAGATCCTCCATCGCGGTCGGATAGAGGGCGAAGGCAACCGCCCAGTCGGCGCTATCGACACGCTGTTGCAACGCGTCCAGGCCGCGAATGCCGCCAACGAAGTCGATGCGCTCATCACGCCTCGGATCGCTGATGCCGAGCACCGGCTCGATCAGGTTGTTTGCCAACAGGCTGACATCCAACCGGCCGACCGGATCATCTTGTGGGATATACTCACGGTTCAGAATCAGCCGATACCACTGCCCCGGCAGGTACATCGCGAACTGCCCAGGCTGGCGCGGCTTCTCGGGAGCATGGGTTTGTTCGATCAGAAAACGCTCGGCGACGCGCCCGCGAAAGGTGTCGAGATCCATATCGCCCAGATCACGCACGACGCGATTGTAGTCGAGTATTTGCATCTGGTCGTGCGGAAACACCACGCTGAGGAAATAGTTGTACGCCTCGTCGCCAGTATGGCCGGAATTCGCCGCCTTGCGCCGCGCGCGGACGCGCGACGCCGCCGCCGAGCGATGGTGACCATCGGCGACATAGAGGCTGCCGAGCGCATCGAAGGCGCGGGTCAGGCGAGCCACGGCATCCGGGTCGTCCAACACCCAAAGCTCATGCTTGACGCCCGTCAGTTCGGTAACACTGTCCGGCGCGCCACGCGAGACGCGCGCCAGTTCCTCGTCGATCATCTGTTCGGCACGATACACCAGGAACACCGGCCCGGTCTGCACGTTCAGGGCATCGATCTGGCGTACCCGATCGTCTTCCTTCACGGGTCGGGTGAATTCATGTTTCTTGATGCGGTCCTCATCATAGGCTTGCACCGACGCGGCCGCGACCAGTCCGGTCTGCACATGTTCCCCCATGGTCAGGCGATAGACATAGAAGGCATCATGCGCGTCCTGGCGGACCACGCCTTCGGCCAGCATGCGATCCAGGTTCGCGCGCGCCTTGGCATAGACTTCCGGCGCATACGGATCGGTGCCGACCGGTAAATCGATCTCCGGACGCGACACATGCAGGAAGCTCCAAGGCCGGCCTTCGACCAGCGCAACCGCCTCGTCACGGTTGACGACATCATAGGGTGGGGCAACGACATCGGATTCACGCCCGGCGGCCGGACGCAGGCCACGAAAGGATTTCAGCAGCGGCATGGGAACTCCTGGGTAGGATGGGATTCAGGCGCGCATTCTTTCAGATAGCGGAGGGAATGGCAAAGGTGTTTCCGGCTGGCGAAAAAAGCCGTCTTCCGAAGCCCACCTGAAAACGGCATTGGACGATCGCGAGGCCGCGGACCGAAACGCTACGCCCTTTCCTCGATCCACGCCATCTGGATGGCTTCGAGGATCTTCTCGCCGGAATGCGCCGGGTCGTCGTAGAAGTCGTCCAATGCCAACACGGCG